>NZ_JACSOF010000080.1:0-29324 GCF_014349205.1 Photobacterium sp. BZF1 | reverse complement strand
AAGTTAAACATTCGAATTAAGTGGTTGGTTTAGCAAATTATGACCAAGGTTGGTTGATTGCAGATACTTGCTGTCAAAATAAGCTGATCGACTTGTTTTTACGGAACTTAAATGAATATCTAAGAATATTTTTGTTTTGCTGAACTGCTTCAAATCTCTATCGCTAAGTTTGCCATTGGCCTATGGTTTTTATTTACTTGCGCGCAGACAAATATCTATCTCTCCGAGAAAAAGCAGGTAAACAATGACGCCACGTAAATTTGCGGTTGATGACGGTTCAACCAACGTTAAAGTAAGTTGGATTGGACAGGGTGAACTACATACCGTTATCTCTCCAAACTCCTTCCGTAAAAACTGGAAAAGTGCCGCACTGAGAAAAGACAAGAAGATCTTTAACTATACGATTGGCTCAACCAAATATACCTACGACATGACCTCAGACAAGGCGCTGGAAACAACTCATGTCGACTACCAGTATGATGATTTGAATTTGCTGTCAGTCCACCATGCCTTGCTACAGACTGGCATTGAGCCGGGCCCGGTAAAATTGGTGGTCACCCTGCCAATTACCGAATATTACAACGCTGAAGACTGCCAGAAAAACGAAGCTAAAATAGCGCGTAAGCGTGACAACTTAATGCGCCAAATCGAACTTAACAAAGGTGATTTGTTTGAAATCGTTGATGTTGAGGTCATGCCAGAGAGTTTACCTGCCGTACTTTCTACCCTAACTATGCAGTCTGTTAGCCAGTTCAATCGTTCTTTGGTAATTGATATCGGTGGCACAACACTGGATATGGGGGTGATTGTCGGTGAGTTCGATGATGTCTCAGCCATCTATGGCAACAACGAAATCGGTGTATCCATGGTGACGGACGTAGCGCGCAAGTCACTGGCTGTTGCTGATAGCGACTCAAGCTACTTGGTGGCAAACGAACTTATCAAGCAACGTGATAACCTAGATTTTGTCCGTGAAGTGGTAAATGACGAAAGCCAGATTCCAGTTATCCTCGACAAAATCGACACCAAGATTGATGAACTGGGTAAGCAAGTCGCTTATGAAGCGAAGAAGTTCGCCAAGAACCCAAACCGTGTGTATTTGGTTGGTGGTGGCGCGAGCTTGATCTATCCGGCTGTACAAAAAGCCTATGAGACTTTGGGCGAGCGAGTAGTGCTGGTGGATGAGCCACAAGAGGCGTTAGCACGCGAGCTTTGCTTGTATCATGCAGACGGTGAGGCCGTGAATATGCCAGAGCAAGAGGCTGTCAATGGCTGATCGCTTGAAGCGGATAAATTACTCGATTTATCTCGACCCGCTGAACAATCCCGCAGATCTTTACGCGAGCAAAGTGCTTCATCAGTGGGCTGATGACTTCTCGCGCTGGAAAGCTGAGTCTGCCGAAGAAAATGGCTTGGCATTAATCAATGCTCGGAATGTTCAGAAACAAGTTTACCTAAGTGGCTTGTTCCTGCATCTGCTAAGCCCTGAGCTGTCTCAGCAACTGAGTTTGCAAGTGACAGAGGCACAGGTGTCGGCGTCCACATTAGAGAGAACATTGAATGGGTTGGGTCTTTTGGCAGAGGGCTCTGATCCCAAGAGTACCCAGCCAGGACAACATGATTTGCTTCAGGCTATTAAGGACTCGATTGTAGAGCAAGTTCAAGCTGAAGCTAGCCATACCCGAGAGCACCTTTCGGCGCAAAGGCAATACCCTGAGCAAACAGAGTTGTTGAAACGGCTAGAGGAACAGTCGCAGGAGCTCGCTGAACTGAAGAAATTGCTAACAGCTCAGACTGAGTTGATTCGTAAGCTATCGAGTGACAACGTTCGCTCTCCGGTGGGTCAATCAGAAAAACAGCAGCAAGATACGCCTGTTGTTGATCTCAATGAGCGCCTTGCCCATGTGCAGAAAATCAAGAAAAAAGGGATTTTCTAGGCCAAAGACTGAAGGATGAACCCTTAAAAAAGTACACGCCCAAAGCGTGTACTTTTTTATCTGGGTGTTTTTGACCGGGTCTTGGTTAAGCAGTCACAGCGTTGAAAGAAATATCACTACGCTGTTTTTTCTGAATATCTTTCCAAACCAGAGGTACAACAATAGCGGCTAGCAGGATATTCGATAGCGGCACCGACAGCCAAACGCCATTGACCCCCAACCACTGCGGTAAAAAGTATAAGAATGGCAGTTGAACCAGCATGTTGCCGGCAGAAATCCCCAGTGCTTTGCCGCCTTGGTTAACCGACATGAAGTAAACAGAAGCCAGTGCAATAAAGCCATCTAAGAACATGGCAAACAGGTGTAGGCGCAACCCGTTAACTGTTTCGGTGGCAAGGGCTGGGTCGCTGTTGCTGAACAAGCCCACTAAAGTATTCGGGAACAGGTTTAGGAAGATCACTGAAGTGATCCCTGTTAGCACAACGACTTTACTGGCAAGGATCAGTGTTGCCCGGATCTTCTTGCCATGACCTGCACCATAGTAATAACTGACGGGCGGTTGCATACCACTGGCGATACCTTCTGCCAGCAGGTAGTACATGGTCATCAAGTAGCCCACAATGGCAAACGCCCCAACATGGACGGCACTGCCGTAATCCATGAATAGCTTGTTGTGTACGGCAACGATAAAACTGAAATAGGCATACATGAACAAGCTGGATGTTCCAAGGCTTACCGCATTACCTGCGATTCGGAAGTTAAACTTCAGCGTTCTTAGGCTGAGCCTTAGTTTTGAGTAGTGCGTAAAAAAATAGCCTACCGCCGCAACGGTGATAGAAATTTGTGCAATGATGGTTGCAATGGCTGCACCTTTGAGGCCCATATCCAGATGGGCAATGAAAATATAATCGAGGATGATATTTATCACAGCACCCGCCATCATCAGTGCGGTCGAGAAGTTAGGGCTGTCATCGTTACGAATGAGCATCGGCAAGGCACCTGCGGCAATCGTAAATACGGCACCCCAAGTAAATACTTCGATGTAGGCGCTGCCCATTGCTAGTGGTGTACCTGTTGCGCCCTGTGCGAGTAGTAGCGAAGGTGCAATCATGGTCAGCAACGCCATCACGAGTAAACCAAAAATAGCGATTAGGCCTAGTCCGGTTGATAGTGCCTGTTGCGCTTTATTTTGGTTACCTTCACCTTTGTAAATTGAGATCAGGCTGCCGGTGCCCATGCCAACAAGTAAGCCGAGTCCGGCAATAAGGCCGACAATCGGCCAAGCCATATTGATACCCGCTAAGCCTTCAAAACCAATGTAGTGGCCAACGAAAATACCATCAATAACTTGATATAAGCCGTTGACCAGCATGGCAGCGACGGAAGGGATCGCGTATCGCCAAAATGTTTTGCGAATACTCTTGTTATCGATAGCGGTGTTTGGCTGTGATGAATCTGGGGAGATGTTCTGTTGCATTGGTATATTAGGCTTTTATGACTTTGAAACCATTATCGCTATTTTCAAGATTGATTGAAGTTAGTATCCATCCGCTTTTCGGATAGAATAAGAAGGAAAAGATCAGACAAAAATGGGAGCTGCAACGTGAATTGGACAATCGATCAATTGGAAGCCTTTGTTTCTGCGGTGAAGTATGGCTCTTTTTCTGCAGCAGCAAGGCATCTTGGCAAAGCCCAGTCAAGGGTGAGTACCGCGATTAACAATCTTGAGTTGGACTTGGGGTTTGAGTTGTTTGACCGGAGCGCCCGTTTACCGGTATTAACTGCTTCAGGTGAAGAGATGTATATTGAAGCCCAGACGGTGCTTGCACAGTGTCAGCGATTATCGGCCAGGGCCATGACGGTATCCTCGGGCGAGGAGGCTTCGTTCACCATCGCGATTGATGAAGCGGTACCGGTTACCGCATTCGAGAGCCTGTTTGCTTTACTGGCAGAGCGCTACCCACTACTGAAGCTGACGATTATCAATGGCTCTCAGCAGGATATCTCCCAATGGGTCGAGGCAGAAAAAGCCGATCTAGGGGTATTGTTTCACCAAGATGTTTTGCCTGAGAGTTTGGAGTTCACCTCAATAGGCCAATTCAAGCATGCCTTAATTGTGTCGAAGGCACACCCACTAGCCAATATACCGGTTCCGAAAATTTCTGACCTCACCCAGTACCGACAACTTGTTATCCGTGATCGGATGGGGGTAGGCAAAGCTCAACCCATATCGTCCAACTACTGGCATATTGACTCCTATTATTTGATCTCGTCGATGGTGATACGTGGAATAGGCTGGGCTTTGGTTCCGGAGCACGTTGCCAAGGAAATATGGTATGTGGATGAACTCGTGGAGCTATCCTGTGATGAAATCCCAGAGCCTCTTCTGGTAGAAATGGGCGTAGTGAAGCGCAGGGACAAAGGGGTTGGCAGGGTGATGGACTGGGTGTATACCGAATTGGCGAACATTTTCTAGCAGCATATCAATTTATAGTTATCTTTATTAAACAATTTCTTGCTGCTAATGTCGTACCTATATCACAGTGAAAAATAAAGAAGTAAAGAGTACTGCCAAGCTATGACCGTTGAATCACCGCTAACTACAAGCCAAGCCACCTCAAAGCCTTTGCCCCTTGTTCTTGCTGGGCCAATATTGCGAAAGGTAACACCTCGCGAGTTGACGTTGTGGTTTGCGGTCTCACGCCCTCTTGAAGGAAGTTTTACTCTCTACCAGCAGACAAACCAAAGGGAGCTGTTTTCAGGTTGTCTATCGCAAGGTAAGCATATCCAAATTGGTGTGCGCGCTTGGGTATACCAAGTGACCTATAGCGGTGACTTTCCTGCTGATAATCCATTGGAGTACCAAATTGAAACACAGGATGGCTTACTCACTGAGCTCATGCCAGATCTGCTCTATGAGGGTGAATCACGCCCAGCCTTTATCATCAGGACTCAAGCTGACTATGTGATGCATGGCTCTTGCCGAAACCCGCATTATCCCAGCAAAGACAGCCTTGTGGCGGCGGATGTCAAAGTTGCAGGCCAAAACATTACTGACAGGCCATCATTGCTCATGATGAGCGGTGATCAGATCTATGCCGATCATGTTGCGGGCTCGACCCTTGATAGTATTCATCAGGTTATCGATTTGCTTGGCCTATATGATGAAGATTTCGACAAGGCACCAGTCGCCAATACTAAGGAACTACTCAATCACGCTGATAACTTCTATGGCAGAGACAAACTGTTACCGCAATACCTAGAAGGCGGTGAAGATATCATTGAACGTTTTCCTAGCGTTGCTAATTGGCTGAGGCGCAAATCTCCAGTTTTTAGCTCCCGTGAATCAGGAAATCACTTGATCACCCTGAGTGAATTTAACGCCATGTACTTGCTGGTGTGGTCGCCGGAACTGTGGAAAATGGTCGATAACTCTCGGCTAGAGAAAAATAGATTTCAATGGCCTGGCAATAAGTTGGAAGCGAATACCTTAGAAGCGAAGTGGCAAACCCTTTGGGCTGATGAAAAAGTGCAGATCGATCAGTTTGTCGAAGGGCTACCTCAAGTCCGTCGCTTAATGGCACATATTCCTACCTATATGATTTTTGATGATCACGATATAACGGACGATTGGAATCTGACCGTGGGGTGGGAGCAAGCGGCTTATCATAACCATTTCTCACGGAGGATCATCGGTAACGGATTGATCAGTTATTGGCTATGTCAGGGCTGGGGAAATGCACCTGAGAATTTTGACTCAATATTTCATAGCCATGTAGATACCTATTTCACTCAGCCCGGCAGCGATAGCCAAGATAGCCTGATTGACTACCTCTACCGGTTTGAGCAATGGCATTACACTATCAATACGACGCCGAAAATGCTGGTCTTAGATACCCGAACCCGCCGCTGGCGCTCGGAGTCCAAGATGAACAAGCCGTCTGGTTTGATGGACTGGGAAGCACTGAGCGAACTGCAAATATCTTTGATGAATGAACCGGCGGTCATCTTGGTTTCTGCTGCGCCTATGTTCGGGGTGAAGTTCATTGAGTCTTTACAGCGCGGGATGACATGGTTAGGGCAACCACTGCTAATCGATGCCGAAAATTGGATGGCGCACCCGGGTTCGGCCAATACCCTGATTAGTATTTTCACCCATACCAAAACACCGACAAACTTTGTGATCCTCTCTGGTGATGTGCACTATTCGTTTGCCTATGACGTTAAGCTACGTTTTCGAAACTGTAGCCCCAACATTTACCAGATCACCTCGAGCGGCATAAAAAATGAGTTCCCTAATGCCTTGCTGCGGGTTTGTGATTTCATGGACCGGATGCTCTATAGCCCCCGCTCGCCACTTAATTGGCTCACCAAACGTAAGCGCCTTAAAATCTTCAAGCGCGATCCTGACTTGCCGGGCAATCACCGCTTAATCAATCGTAGTGCTATCGGTGAAGTTAGGCTGGATAGCGAAGGAAAGCCTGTCGATATCGCGATTTTGACTGCTGAAGGGGAGAGGGTGAGCTTTCCACCCATTAACGCAAAATAAATTACTGACCTATATTTTCTAAGTGATATTTCAAAGAAATAACAAGAGAAGGGGAAGTCAATGGCGGTAACGTGGAAGAAGCAATTAATAATGGGTGGTGTTTCTGCAGCTTTGATTTTGAGTGCTAGCAGTGTATGGGCCAGTTGGAAGTTAGATAGTAACCAATCTTCTGTAGGTTTTTCATCGGTCAAGAACGATAGCGTGATGGAACAACATGGTTTTCGCAATTTGAGTGGTTCTATTTCTGACAGTGGAGATGTATCGCTATCGATTGATTTGACCAGTGTTGATACCAAGATTCAGATCCGTGATGAGCGAATGAAGAAAGAGCTTTTTCATACTGAAAAGTTTCCACTAACGAATATTGAAGCCAAAGTAGATAGTGAGGCTATCAGCGGGTTAGGGGCAGGGGAAACCTTGGTACAAGATGTCGAGTTCAAACTCGATCTACATGGTAAGGAAGAAACGCTGAATGCCAAAGTGCAAGTCACTGGCCTGGATGAAGGCGGTTTACTGGTTTCTACAATTACCCCGGTAGAAGTGCAAGCAGGCAGTTTTGGTCTCGATGAAGGGGTAGGCAAGCTTAAAGAAATCGCAAAACTCAACTCGATTTTGTTGACGGTCCCGGTCAATGCCAATTTGGTATTTGTTGCCGATTAATGAAGTAGATAAGAGTCGGTGAACTATATCTAAAGCCAATACCTTTTATGCTTGTTTTTTTCTAAGCCGACCATTGTCGGCTTTTTTTATCGGTGATACTTTGCTATTTCAAGGAAATGTTGAAAGGGATTGAAATGAATACAGTTATCGTCGACAAACAAGCCGTTACGCCAAACAAAGTTGTGTGTGTGGGCCGAAATTACGTTGCCCATATCCATGAGTTAGGTAATGAAGTCCCTGATGAGATGGTACTCTTTACCAAACCTAACTCAGCGATCTCCGAGGGGCTGCTAGCTGCTCATCGCGGTGATGAGCTTCATTATGAGGCGGAGCTGTCTTACCTTTACCGCAATGGCCGCTTTGATGCTGTCGCAGTGGGGCTCGATCTCACCAAGCGCGGCGTTCAAAGCAAATTAAAGGAAAAAGGGTTGCCTTGGGAGCGCAGCAAAGCATTTGATGGTTCAGCCCTGTTTAGTGAGTTTGTCCCTTTGCCTTCAGAAGATTTGGGTGAGCTAGGCTTACGGCTGTTTATTGATGATGAATTGACCCAATCAGGGACTGTTTCATTGATGATTTATTCACCTGACGTGATTTTACAAGAAGTTCAAACCTTCATGACGCTGAATGATGGTGATATTGTGATGACAGGTACACCTTCTGGTGTGGGCAAAGTCAAGGCTGGCAGTCAGTATAAGGCGCAGGTTATAGCAGGAGAACAAGCTATCGTTTCCGCTTGCTGGGTCGCTAGCTAGGGCTTTGACATGCCGTAATGAGAATAGCTAAACGTGTTTGATAAAGAAAAAATCGTAAAGTTAGCCAATGTGAAGATGCCATTTGGCAAGTATGCCGGGCGGGTCATCATTGACCTGCCGGAAGAATACCTGTTGTGGTTTGCTAATAAAAAACAGTTTCCCTCAGGCGAATTGGGTGATTTAATGCAGCTCTGTTTGGCTCTCAAGATTGAGGGCTTAGATTCTGTTGTGAAGCCACTGAAAAATGTTAACTACCCCAAAAATCTATAACTATGCTCGCGTTAGCACCACCAAGCAGATACACGGCGCTGGTTTAGAAACGCAGCAGCAAAAAAGCGTCCTTGAAAACCTATCGCAAGAACATAGCCTTCCTATTCACGATGAGAACTTCGTCGATCAGGGTCTAAGCGCGTACCACGGGAAGCACAAAGAAGGAGCGCTTGGCGTTGTGTTGTCGCGAATCGATAGTGGTGAAATTCCTGAGGGTAGTATTCTTGTCGTTTTCTCTCTCGACCGCCTTTCGCGAGAAACCGTGAATATCGCAATGGAGCAACTGCTTAGGATCATCAACCGAGGTGTGCGTGTGTATACGCATATTGATGGCAAGTTGTTTGACGCCAAGAGTCAACATCTGGCAGCCGATCTCATTATCTCGTTGATTACTATGCAGCGAGCAAACGAGGAGTCAGAAACCAAATCAAAGCGAACGATTAGTGCTTCAAAAGTCGCTTTGAAACGTTGGAAGGAAACTAGCGAGTCACAACGTAATCTTGGGCGCACGCCACTTTGGATCGATCAGAGTACAAATACGTTTAACATCAATGCAGAAGGCGTCAAAAAAGCGGTTGAAATGAAGATTGCTGGATACGGCGACTTAAAAATCAAGCAATATCTTGATGCCAACTTCGAGTACAAGCCGACAAGGAAAAAGGGACGCGTCAAACAAGCAAATACATGGGATTATACTGCCATCTACCAACTGTGGGATAGGCGCTCACTGTTCGGTGAGAAAACCTTCACGATAGAGGGGGTGGAATATGTCATGGAAAACTATTATCCAGCACTGATTGATGAAGATACGTTTTTAAAGTTGCAAGCTTCAAAGAAAAAAAGGCAGGGTAGAGAAACAAGCAGTGGCAAAATCCCACTTCTAAAAAGTCTTTGTCGTTGTGGAATTTGCGGCGGCTCGATGGTGTTCGTTGATAAAGGCGGCAGCCGAGTTAACTACGTTTGTAATTTAGCCATGAAGGGCGAGCATGATAGAGAAGTATATAACGTAAATATGCTGGATATCTTGACGTTGGAAATATGTAAGGATGCTTACCTTACAGAATCTGATAATGCTAATAATACCTTTGTAGAAAATGAAAAAATAAAAACTGAAGCAGAGTTGGTAGAAGAACGAAAAGTACTAGATGAACTTGTAGCTCGTTTTAAATTAAAAAGATCGAACGCGATTTTAGACCTTATTGGAGATAGTGAGAATAAAATTGACGAGCTTGAAGCCAAGCTAGATGCCCTTAACAATGCTGATGTGATCTTAAGTGCAGATGAGTTAGCCAGCTTACCTGATATTTTTACCGATGATGTTCGAAAAGACTACTTACACCCTGAAAGGTTGGCAATTCGCAATAACCTCTATCGTTTTATTTCTTCAATTACTCTGAATCGTATGTTTGAACCTTGCAGTGATGCCAAGACGAAGTTTGCCAACTGCGTCGATATCACTTGGCACTTCAAAAATGGTCAAAAGCGAAGGCTTGCGATGTTGCCCTACGAGTACACAAAGACTGAAGGTGGTGGCAAAGGGCTTTATCTGCCATTCGTGTATATGTATTGCAGCAAAAACCTTCTCAAAGTAGAAGATGGTGATCAGCTTTTGTCAGATATTTTGACGAAACTTCACAAATTAGACTTAACGAAGTGTCTGTATCCGAGTAAAGGCCAGTACCAATGGAACCGACGTACTCTAGAGTGTGGTAAAACCTATTGGGTTCCGCTTGATGAGGGCGTGTTTTTAGAACCCGAGGCGTTGCAGTTTGATTTTGGAGGTATTCATACTGAAAAGTCAATACCCGTAAATTACATTTCCTTAATGTTTAACCACCTCAGTGAAAAAGTGGAATATGCGCATTATTATCCATTATCTAAGTTCAGCGATTTAGCCCGAGGGTTTAATTTCGTAGAAAGTTATGATTTTTATGACACCTTGCGAGACAATACTTTCGATCAAGAACTTTACTTATCGCGAGACCTTTTGATGTCGTGAGAGTTGCGTTTAGTAAGGCAGATATAATCTAATAGGCATTGTATTTGCTTCACTTCAAGCAACCTCGGTTCAGCTTTCATTTAGGAGTTGAACCGAGGTTTGAGCTTTATATTTATACCTTCTGCTTCTTTTGCTGTTTGGCAACACGCTCAGCCATCGCAGCTTGAAATTTTTTCGTTTTCTCGACTCTTGCTATCAGAGTGCGTTTATAAGCTTTAATTTTCCCTGCATCTTGTTCTTTTCCTTCAAGGAAGTTTTTTATCATAGAGTCAGTCCAGTTGTGGCACTGCTTTAATCCAGTTTTTGAAATCCATATTTTGTGCCATTCTTGGCTGCGTAGTTCTTGTTGTAGGCGACCGTATTCGCGTCTTTCAGTTTCAGAATATCGATGCCACTTTCCATTGTAGTAAGGCATATTTAAATAATTTCGTTTTTAATTTTATTTATACTTTCTGTTTGTGATGGTGACGTATTTTTTATTTTTAGTTCTTTATACGTTTTCAGTAACCTATTTTTCTGACGCTTCAATTGTCTTTCGTCATGCGCTTCTTTTGCTTTTAACCACTTATCGAACTGCGTTTGCATTTGCTTTATTAGTTTCTCAATTTCAAGGACTTCTGTGGCTTTTTGGTATTGGTACTGCCACGTTGATAGCCTACGTCCTTTTTCTTTCTCGATAGGATCATAGGTGCGATGGTCGATGCCAACATGCTTAAGCACTGCTTGATTGAACGCTTGCTTTATTAGTTTTGTTGATTTCTTCTGCTGAAGTTCTTTTAATACTTTGCCACCTATAACCTTTCCTATAATAAGGTGAATATGGTCGCCACTTCCTTTGGTGCCGTCTTGCTTTTGTTGGTGTAGCACTGCTCGAATTTGTTGTCTGTATTGAGCGAACTCAGATTTATTCAGCTTGCAGAGTTTTGCGAGTGCTAAACAGCAATCTTTTACTATTGACTGCCATTGCTCTATAGACGGACGGTACCCCTTTGGTAACGTAAGGCAATACTCCATGGCGTAGCTCGATAACGGGCGACCGCCTTTGTGGTTATAGAGTTGTTGGTTGAGTCTGAATTGCTCACCTGCGAGGGCGATTCGATTTGAAGTTTCTGCGCAACCGAAGATAGAGATCAGATCATCGGTATACTTGTGGTTCGTATGTATTTTATTGAGTAAGTAACGTTCGCGCATCATTACGCCATCAGTACCGAGGCGTACTGGTTGTGTTGTTACAGTCCAGTTTTTAATCATGAGATATGTTTTCTATAAACATAGAAAATTATTTTTGTAGATTCAAACAACTTAAAATCAACTTGTTATGCGGGGTGGTGGTTCCAGATAGGACAACGCTTCGCATTGTCACTGGCAAGAAGGGCGACCCTTCTTGACTACCCCCTTCAAAACCCCGTCATTATTTGAAGAGAGAAAAAATAATTATTATTCTTTAAATAAACGTTATGAAAAAAGAAATTTCCGCATCGGAAATGATCCAACTTTTGTGTGACTTGGAAGATCTTGAAGTCACCAACCTTGAGAGTTTAGTGCTTGAAGGAGCAATTAACGCTGGTTTTGTTACCGAGGGTGATTCTGTGAAGAATCTTTACAGACGAGCATGGGTCAAAAAAGTAACAGAACATGCTAATGATGCTTATAAGTTAGAAGATGTCGCAACTGGCGAAAACTTGGCTGCAACGATCGAGAACGTAAAAGCGCTATTGAAAGCGAGAGAGAGTAAAGTCAATGAAATATTGGAATTACTCGCTAAACAAATATTAGATGCAACACCGCCGTACAAAAACTGATTGGATTCAGTAGCAATTTATATTTGGCTATTTGATTCAAGCGTCCGTAAGGGCGCTTTTTTGTTTCATGTCGCTGTCTCTATGAGATAGGTAGGGTATAATCTCCCCAATTTTCGTCAGATTGACTACAGAACAATGACTAACAACAATTTCTCCCAAACCGCTGCCTTTATCTGGTCGGTGGCTGACCTGCTTCGTGGTGACTTCAAACAATCTCAATACGGCCGCGTGATCCTGCCGTTTACCCTGCTTCGTCGTCTTGAGTGTGTGCTTGAGCCAAGCAAAGAGGCCGTGGTTGCGGAACATGAGCGCATCAAAGCGATGAACCTGCCAGAAGAAGCGCAGGAAAAGTTCTTGCTCCGTGCAACACAGTCACCAGTGCAGCCTGATGGTTTGTCCTTCTTCAACACCTCGCCAATGAACCTTGGCAAGATGGGGCAAAGCAACATCAAGGCGAACCTTGAGAAGTACGTGCAGTCATTCTCCAAAGATGCGCGTGAGATCTTCGAGCACTTCAAGTTCGATGAATTTGTTGGACTACTGGAAGATGCCAACCTACTTTACAAAGTGGTGAAGAAGTTCGCTACCACCGACCTTAGCCCAAGCAATATCTCAAACTATGAGATGGGCTTGGTTTTTGAAGAGTTGATCCGCCGCTTTGCAGAAAGCTCGAACGAAACCGCTGGTGAACACTTTACCCCGCGTGACATCGTGCGCCTGACTACCTCTTTGGTATTTATGGAAGACGATGAAGCCCTAACCAAAGATGGCATCATCCGCACCATCTATGACCCAACAGCGGGTACAGGCGGCTTCCTCTCTTCAGGAATGGAATACGTGCACGAACTCAACCCAAAAGCGGTGATGCGTGCGTTTGGTCAGGAACTAAACCCAGAGTCCTACGCTATCTGTAAAGCAGATATGCTGATCAAAGGGCAAGATGTTAGCCGTATCAAGCTAGGCAACACCCTGTCGAATGACCAACTGCCAGCCGACAAGTTTGACTACATGCTGTCTAACCCGCCGTTTGGTGTGGATTGGAAAAAGATTGAGGGCGAAATCAAAGACGAGCACGAGCAAAAAGGCTTTGATGGACGCTTTGGCGCAGGCTTGCCGCGTGTGTCTGATGGCTCGTTGCTCTTTTTGATGCACCTTATCAGCAAGATGCGTGGTAAGAAGAACGTCGATAATCAAGTTACCGATGGTGGTCGTATCGGCATCATCCTAAACGGCTCACCACTGTTCACGGGCGGTGCGGGCAGCGGTGAAAGTGAAATCCGTCGCTACATCTTAGAAGCTGACCTGCTTGAAGCCATTGTCGCGCTGCCAACCGACATGTTCTACAACACAGGTATTGCGACTTACGTTTGGGTACTGACCAACAAGAAAGACCCAGAGCGTAAAGGCAAAGTACAGCTTATCAATGGTGCCAACCTCAGCAGCAAAATGCGTAAGTCGCTAGGCTCTAAGCGTCACTTCCTGACTGATGATGAAATCCGCGCTATCACCAAGAACTTTGGTGACTTTGTTGAAGCCGATACGCTAACAGAAAGCAGCAAACCACTAACCGCTAAGATTTTCGATACGCACGAGTTTGGCTACCGCCGCCTAACCATCGAACGCCCACTGCGTTTGTCAGCGCAAATCACCGATGCAGCGGTGGAATCACTGCGCTTTGCACCTAAGCCATTTAATGCTGTGATGCAGGCTATCTTTGATCAGTTTGGCAGTGAATGGACAGAAGATACATACGGCTCATTGATAGACGTAGAAGCCGAAGTGCGTGCGTTGATCAAAGCAGACTTCCCAGAGCTGAAAGAAAAGCAAATCAAAGATGTGCTGGACAGCAAACTGTGGCTAAGCCAGAAAGCCCTGATGGATGCAGCAAAAGCTCTGCAAGTTGCCGTTGGCGACAAACTGGGTGGAAAGGCACAGCAATCAGACGACTTTAACCAGTTTGAGCTGACGCTGAAAGGCGCGTTCAAGGCTACTGGCATCAAGTTTGATGCCAAGCAGAAGAAACAGTTTACCGATGCGATTACTTGGAAGAAACAAGACGCTGAGCCTGTAATCAAGAAAGTGCTGAAAGAAGACGCACAGCCGCTTTACGGTGCTTTTGACTATAAAGGTAAGGTCGTTGAGTTCCAACAAGATGGCGACCTGCGTGACAACGAGAACGTACCACTTGATCCAAGTGTGAGCACATCAACCCTGATCGAGAGCTACTTCAAGCGCGAAGTTCAGCCACACGTTGCCGATGCGTGGATTAACGCAGACAAGCGCGATGACAAAGACAATGAAATTGGTGTGGTGGGTTATGAAATCCCATTCAACCGCCATTTCTATGTTTACCAACCACCGCGTGCACTGGAAGCGATTGATGCCGATTTGGATGCAGTGAGTGCCGACATTATGAAGCTACTTCAAGAGGTGCATTCGTAATGGGTAAGCAACATGAATACTCTGAATACCAGAGTACCGGAATCGCTTGGTGCGGCAAGGTACCTGCTCATTGGTCGCTTGTCCCTTGTAGAGCTGCTGTGGATCACGTAGTCGAGAAGAATCACGATGGCAAGGTGCAAAACTATTTATCAGTTATGGCAAACGTAGGTGTAATTCCCTACGAAGAAAAGGGTGATATTGGTAATAAAAAACCTGATGATCTGAGTAAGTGCAAATTGGTCAGGAAAGGTCAGCTTGTTATCAATAGTATGAACTATTCGATTGGTTCCTATGGCATGTCTGACTATGATGGAGTGTGTAGTCCTGTTTATATAATTTTGCAAGCGAATACAGATACTCTACATAAGAGATTTGCCTTAAGGGTTTTTGAAAATACTCCTTTTCAGAAACACTTGGCTACGTTTGGTAATGGTATCTTGGCACACCGAGCTGCAATCGGCTGGGATGACATCAAAGGTCAATATATTCCGGTTCCACCAATGGAAGAGCAGGAGAAAATACTCCACTTCCTCGATCACGAAACTGCCAAAATCGACACCTTGATCGAAAAGCAGCAGCAACTGATTAAGCTTCTGAAGGAAAAGCGCCAAGCGGTGATCAGCCATGCGGTGACTAAGGGCTTGAACCCTGAAGCACCAATGAAAGATTCTGGTGTGGCGTGGTTAGGCGAAGTGCCTGAGCATTGGAAATTAACACTCTTTAAGTATTTGGTAAGTCAGATGGGCGGGGGTACTCCAGACAAAGGCAATGTTTCTTTCTGGAATGGGGACATACCTTGGGTTTCTCCCAAGGATATGAAAGTTGACTATATTTCCACATCGCAAGACTTCATTACCGATGCTGCTGTCAAAAACTCATCAACAAAGCTGGTTCCAGAACAGAGCATACTAATGGTCGTTAGAGGGATGATATTGATTCATTCTGTACCTGTCGCTTTAACAACAAAGCCCGTAACGATAAATCAAGATATGAAGGCACTAATCCCAAATAAAGATATACAGCCAGAGTTCTTGTTGTTTTTCTTGAAAGGCATTAAAGACTACATCTTAGACTTCGTGGAAACATCGGCTCATGGCACAAAATGCTTGAGAACAGAAGATTTTGAAAATATGCAATTGTTTGTTCCACCAATTGATGAGCAAGTGGTCATTTTGTCTTCAATAAAAACAAGTTTGGATAAATTAGATTCGCTAATTCAAAAAGCAGAACAAGCTATCATCTTAATGTCGGAACGGCGAACTGCATTAATCTCTGCTGCTGTAACAGGCAAGATTGACGTGCGTAACTGGCAAGCACCAACATCCCAAGATCAAGCGTTGGAACAAACCGCTTAAAAGTATTGCCACTCTTCGCTTGAGTGGCTTTCCCTGCCTACTTGGCGTTGCAGCGGTGTTGGCTGGCACTCGCAAACCTCATCACATAGGAAATCTATGCTCAGAGGCTTTGCTCACTTGCCGCCTACCTGCAACACCAATTAGTTTGGGAAAGGGATAAGTAGAATAAGAAGAATGATTATGAAAGACACAACACAAGAACGGGTATTTCAGGACGATATCATCAGTCAGATGGTGGCTAATGGCTGGGTGCTAGGTACTGGCGAGGGCTATAACCGCGAATCGGCACTCTATGAAGCGGATGTGCTGAGCTTTATCAAACAGACTCAGCCGAAAGAGTGGGAGAAGTTCTGCAAAGTCTTCCCGACTGACTCAGAGCGCCACTTCCTTGATGCATTGGTGACGCAGCTTAAAAAAGCCGACGAGACCGCCACTGATCGCGCATCACGCACCTTTGGCACCTTGGGCGTGCTTCGCCATGGTTTGAAAATCCGCAATGCCCGTTTTGAATTGTGTCAGTTTAAGCCTGAGCATAATCTCAATCCTGAAACCTTGGCGCGTTACCAGCACAACATCTGCCGCATTGTGCCAGAGCTGGTTTACAGTCCGTATGCTACGCAAGCGGAATTCGAAGCGACAGGCAAGCAAGCTAAGAAGTGGCGCATTGACTTGGTGCTGTTTGTTAACGGTTTACCTGTCTCTACCCTTGAGCTGAAATCTGAATTCAAACAAGCGGTAGAAAATGCGATTGCGCAGTACAAACTGACCCGTTTACCGAAAGACCCAGCTACTAGGAAGCCAGAACCGCTTTTGAGCTTTAAACGTGGTGCGTTAGTGCATTTCGCGGTAAGCCAGTATGAAGTTCACATGGCAACCAAGCTTGCGGGTGAAGAGACATTCTTCCTGCCGTTTAACAAAGGCACACATGATGGCGGCAAGGGCAATGATACTCCAGAAGATGAAAACCGCTACGCTACCGATTACCTGTGGAATGAGGTATTAACGCCAGATAACCTGCTCAACATCATCGGGCGCTTTATCCATCTTCAAATTGAAGAAAAAGAAGATTGGGAGGGGCGTAAAACCAAGAAAGAGACCCTGATCTTCCCGCGTTACCATCAGTGGGATGTGGTAACCAAGCTGGTTAAAGCCGCGATTGAAGAGGGCACAGGCAATAAGTACCTCATCCAACACAGTGCAGGTTCGGGCAAGTCCAACTCGATTGCATGGACAGCGCACCAACTCTCGACCTTGCATGATGCCAACGGCAACAAGCAGTTTGACTCGGTGATTGTGGTGACTGACCGCACCGTTCTGGATGATCAACTACAAGATACCATCTATCAGTTTGAACACGCTGATGGCGTGGTGGGGCGCATCAACCGTAAAGAGGGTGATGGCTCGAAATCAGAGAAGCTGGCAACCGCATTGGAAACGTCACAGCCTATCATCATCGTGACCATTCAAACCTTCCCGCATGTGTTAAAGGCGATTGAGAACTCAACGTCACTCAAAGAGCGTCGTTACGCCATCATTGCCGATGAAGCGCACTCATCACAAACAGGTTCAACCGCTCGCCAGCTCAAAGAAGTGTTGATGACGGATGAAGCTGACGATGACACCGAATTATCATCAGAAGATATTCTCGATGCCACGATTGCCGCGCGTCAAGGCAGTGCTAACCTGAGCTATTACGCCTTTACTGCCACACCAAAGCCAAAAACGCTGGAGTTGTTTGGTCGTAGACCCGAACCAGAGCAACCCGCGTCTAAACGTAACTTGCCAGTGGCTTATCATATCTACTCTATGCGTCAGGCGATTGAAGAGGGCTTTATCCTTGATGTGCTTAAGAACTACACCAACTACAAGGTAATCTATCAGCTCAAGCAAAAGCTGGAAGCCGAAGACAAAGAGGTGGATTCAGGTAAAGCCAAGGTGAAGCTTAATAACTGGGTACGCCTGCATGACCACAACATCTCGCAAAAAGTGAAAGTGATTGTTGAGCACTTCAAAAAGAACGTCATGGGTTTATTAGGTGGGCAAGCCAAGGCAATGGTGGTCACCAGTTCTCGTAAAGAAGCGGTGCGCTACAAACTGGCGTTTGATAAGTACGTGTCTGAGCATGGTTATGCGGGTATTCGCGCCATGGTCGCGTTTTCTGGTGAAGTGGAATTTAACGCCGCCGACCCAGATAGCACGGCGTTTATGGATAAAAAGTTCACCGAGCACAACATGAACCCTGATCTTAAAGGTCGTGAGATGCGCAAAGCCTTTGACTCCGACGATTATCAAGTGATGTTGGTTGCCAACAAATTCCAGACAGGCTTTGACCAACCGAAACTCTGCGCTATGTATGTTGATAAGAAACTGGCAGGTGTTGAGTGTGTGCAGACCCTCTCTCGCTTGAATCGCACTTATCAAGGTAAAGCCGAGTGCGGCACCTTTGTGCTCGACTTCTACAACGATCCGCAAGATATTCTCGATGCTTTTCAGCCTTACTATCAAGTGGCTGAGCTTGAGGATGTGTCTGACCCTGACAAGATTTTTGACCTATCAGAAAAGCTACGTGCCAGCGGTATCTTCTTATGGACAGAGGTAGAGCAGTTCGTTGATGCGTTCTTTACCAAGAACAAGTCCAATGCCGCGATCAGCAACATCTGCAAGCCAGCCATTGACCGTTGGCGCAAGCGTTACAGCTCTGCGGTTGAAGAATACATTCGTGCCAAGAGCATGTTTGAGCGCACCAAGAAAACAGGCGATGCGGTGTTGATTGCCAATGCAGAGAACAGCTTTAAAGAGTGCAAGCAGGAGAAAGACCGCCTTGAGATCTTCAAGAAAGACTTGGGCAGCTTTGTCCGTTTCTATGAATTCATGTCGCAGATTGTTGATTACGACGATAAAGAACTAGAAAAGCTGAGCTTGTATGCACGCCACCTGCGCCCAATGCTGCGTGAAAAAGTTATCGAGGAAGATGAGCTTGACCTTGGCAACGTGGTGATGAGCCACTACCGCTTATCAAAGATCCGCCAGCAGGACATTCAGCTTCAAGAGAATACGCCAGAATACAAACTTCAACCCGGTAATGACGTTGGCACCGCGAAAGCCAAAGACAAGAAAGAAGAGTTTTTGTCTTTGATTATCGAGCGACTCAACGAGGTGTTTGTTACCGACAACCTGACCGACAAAGACATGATCAACTATGCCTTTACAGTGCGTGACAAGCTCACTGAGAACGAAACGGTGATGAGCCAAATCGCCAATAACACTCGTGAACAAGCCATGCTCGGCGACTTCCCGCGTGCGATTGATGATGCGATTCTAAGCAGCAGTGCCGCACACCAAGAGCAGATGATGCAGCTTCTTTCTGATCCGAATAAGACGCAACAGTTTGCGCGAGTGGTGTTTGATATGTTGAGTGGGTATAAAGGGTAAGGAAATGGGCTTTGTGATGAAGGGGCTGGTTGACTCAGTTTAAAGTTTTTTGAGTGAATTGGATGAGCCAGTTTATGGCTGGCTCATGCTTTAGGATATTCCGTTCTTTCAGTTAATTAAATAAACGTAAAAAACGGAATCAACGGATGCCAGTTAAGTGTTGTTGATAAGATAATAGGTTTTCTTTCGTCCTGTTTTGCCGCTGATTTCAAAATCAATGAGCCTACTTGATACACGGTCAATTATTTCAATACACTTGTCACGACCATAGTTTGTGTTTTTTAAAAGAAAATCTCTTAGTTCCGTTTTATCCATCTTGTTGCCATTTAAAACAGACTTTATTAGTGAGATGGCATCAGAATACTTATCAAGATAGTCATTGTATTTTGACTCTTCATCTTGTGAGGTTCTTGCCTTTTCATGAGTGTTGGTATCGATGTTACGAACAGAGTTTATCATATCAACATACTTTAAATTTTCTGCTTTGTGGTATGCGAATGTAAGCTCAAGAGCGTTATTGCCGCGGAGTTTTTGGTTTGTCAGTTGAATGTGTTTTGTTTGGATTCCATTTCCGTCAGTATTGTCATATTTAATGTCCATCATGTAGATACAATCTACGTCTTCGACAAGATCTGATGTCCCAGAATAGACAAGTTTGTTGTCGCCATCTCGATTTTTGTTGGTGTGACCTAAACCGATAAAGGTGCCACCTTTCATTACAAAATCTCTAACAGTGATACCAAATCTACGCATATTTTTTTGTCCATCGTGTCAGCGAATTTCTTAAGGGTATCCACAATTATTACAACGTCCTTTGCTGAATTGTCGTCAGATAATCCGTCTAAGATGGCTAACAGGGAATGTGATTCGAAGCCGTTGTATCCGGGAACAAGCACATGAACACCAATACTTTCCAATATTTCAGTTTTTTCAATAACGCCGTTTTGAGTGTCATCGGCATTAATATAAAAGACCGATAGATCGTTAATAAGACCAGCAGCATATGATTGTTTTAGCTGGTTAATGACCAATAGGGTTTTACCTGAATTCGGTGGAGCAAAAAGAGTGGTTGATTGTCCTTTTAGAACTAAACGGTCAAAGATGAAAACACTCTCAGCAGCGTTCTGTTTGATATTTTCTAAGTCGTCATTGATAGCGAGTTCAATGAGTGTTGCTAGTGTATTTTTTTTCATTAAATAAACTTTAAGTAAATTTAGGGTGAGCGAAATCGTTCACCCAGATATTAAGGTGAGTCTAAAAAGTATTTAATAGGAATTTATGTTAGTGCTGGTGTCGTGCTGGTTACTTACGAACCCACTTTGTTGTAATGGTCATGTGCATTGAACGTTTCTTTTTCTTCCCAGAGTTTTTTCTTTATTTCGAATAACGCCATTACTTTTTCACGTTCTTCGTCTTCGGTAAATTGGTTACGCTCCGAAAGATCTAATGCACAATATTCAGCAAGAGCACCGCGCTGCGCCATGTGCTTAATTAACCCTTTTTCTGGGGTGCAAATATCAATTTCCTCACAAAAAACTGACTCAATCACATCAATGACTTTCTGCTTAAGTTCACCGTCGAGGTAAGCCCACATCTCGCTGACACTTTCATTTTTTTCAATTCCAGTACCCTGAATCAAACGGCTTGAAAAAGTCTCGCTCGTGCTGCCATCGCCAAGCAAACCCTTGATGATAATTTTTTCGTAATGTTCCATTTTTATAACTCATGATGATTTTCATCTACTATGTTCATTGCTTTTGAGCGAGTCACAATGCTGGTGAGAAGGTGTGATGACGGTCAAAACTTATCGAAATTCGACGCTTTGGTGGGCTTTGCGTAATTTGTTTTGTAAGCAGAGTCGTCCATTTTTAGGTGAACGTTTTGGTAGCCATATCGTTCCTTCCAATAGTTCGTTCGAACCATATAACTTTTGACAACCAACAGCTAGGTTTCTTGGATGATGCCATTTTCAGAATATCGCCTCCTCTCTTGGAGAGGTGAGAGCGATGTACGCATAAATTGGTACCAATCTCGATAATCGACATAGGAGATGTAACTGTTTTTGCAGTAAACTCTAGAAGAAAGTTATTTTCTTTTGGTTTCAGAAAAAAGGCTTTCCCGAAGGTGAATTGGGTTTGCTGATGGCATTAGCGCTTGAGATGAAAATCGAAGGGCTGGAGAGCGTTATACGCCCATTGAGACGAGATTAGAGCATTATATAAAAAAGGATTGTTGTGGAAATATCGATTAGACACTACGAAAAAACGGACAATGGCGATTTGTTCGATATTTACCGATTACCAGAAGTGACGGAAAATACCTCCCAGCTACCCTATTTGAGCTCGGATACAGTCGCACAGCTATTTGATAACCCTGATAACTATACCCTTGTTGCTGAAGTCGATGGTAGGGTCGTTGGCCATGTAACCTTGTTTATGACTAACAAGGTGAGGGACCGACATGCGGCCTTTGTGGCGATAGCCGTACACCCTTCTAGCCAAGGAAAAGGGGTGGGGCGATACCTTATGGAAAAAGCGGTTGATCAGGCGGACAATTGGCTAAATTTGATCCGTCTGGAGTTGGAAGTCCATGCCGATAATGAAACGGCGTGTGCGCTGTACCATAAGGTTGGGTTTGAAACGGAAGGGGTCAAGCGACTGAGTACGTTCAAGGCTGGTAAGTATATCGACATGGTGCTGATGTCGAGAATAAAGCCAGGTGCACAGGCTTAAAGCCATTAAGCGAGTGCACCTGGCTATTCTGTTAGCGGATGCGGTTCCAGATAAACTGATCCACTGACGCTTTGCCCGCTCCTGAGAATACAAAGAAAGCGAAAACAGAAAGCAGTGTCCATTGGTACTCAAGGCCACCGTTGAGTGAGTTTAAGCCTGCGCTGAAACCACCCATAGTGATGATTGCGACAACCATGCACACTGCAAGTCCAAGGGCGGCCAATCTGGTCGCCAAGCCCAGCATTAGGGCCAGACCGCCAAAGAACTCAGTAACCGCCGCGAGGATTGCACTCAAAACAGGAAACGGGATCCCTTTCATTTCAAGGAAAGGTACCAGGCCCATTGGGTTCATTAATTTATGAAAGCCATGGTAGAGCATGATGAAACCTACCATGAGGCGGAAAATAAGCTCTAAGTTGCCATTTTCTGAAACTTTGAATAATGGTTTAAATTTTGAAATGTCCATATTATACCTTTAACTAAAATTAAAATATGTATTCGATGCCAGCAACATGCGTATCTTCAATGGTTCCGCTATCGCCACCATCAGAAATACGGCCCTCAGCAAAAAGGAATAGAGAAGGTAAAATATCGAAGGCATTGTAATGAACGCCGTAGCCTACAAAGCGTTCATTTTCGGCGCCCCACCGCCCATAAATTTGTGCGTGGTGGAGAACAAGGGATAATTTATCATTTACTGCATATTCAGCAGCAATGTCCCAAGTATATTTATTTAGATCAGCGCTTTTGGCATTCTCATTTAACTCTGACTTGGCAATCGTGGCGCCAATATACCAAGGGCCTGACGATAATTTGCCCCAATATTATGTGTCGCATCACCTTTATCTTTATATAGCCCACCATTTGGACCATATAAACCTGCATCATGGTATGAATAACCTATGCCAAATCCGTCACCATAGAAAGAAGAGGCACCATAGGTAATGGTGAATGCATTGCTATCCGTTGTGAAGGCATCATCTTTATAATCAAAATTACGGGTAGAGTCTGATAGTTGGGTGGAAGCAACAAATCCCCAATTACCAAGACTGTTTTTATAAAGAAGGGTATCACTATTGCGCCATGTAGCCTGGCCTGCTGCGACATCTTGAAATCCTAGGTATCGCATTTTTAGAATGGGCATATGGGCATAGGTTGCCCCCCAGTCTTTACCGAACCACAGGCTACCAAGATCAGTATGGCTGACGCCAATGTATTCATAGCGTTTCCGCAGCTTACCGTTTTTTATCTCTGTCCCTTCCTTAAGGTTCAAGAAGTTGAGGTCATATTCCATGCGACCAAAAACAGCCCAGTCATCATTGATGTCAAAATTGGCTAAACCATTAAGTCTAACTTTTGCTTCAATAGGGTTACCGTCTTGAGAACCTTCAGCTAACGGACCTCCATTAGTTTGATAGGCACCCAGTAAACCAACAATATTAATATTGTCAGTTAACTCAACGGCATGACTAGAGAAACCACAAAATATTGTGGCAAGCGCTAGATACTTCTTCATTATTTCCTCGACAGGACAAAAGTAATTAAATATAAAAATGAAATTATAATTTTTTATAGGTGTAGTGATTTACTGACCTTAATAAAAGGTCAGTAAATCAATGAAAACGAAGTTAAATGTTGCTAGATAATTTATTACAAATGGCTATGATTGATTCTATTTCATTCTCCTCTAAAGAGGATAACCATTTTCTTTCTAGCTTCTGCATAATAACATCACCAAGCTTTCGTATTTTTTTACCTTCTTCAGTCAGCGTAAGTAATTTATGCTTTTGGTTGTTTTCATCTTTTATTGTGGTTACTAAATTACGCTTAATTAAGTTGTCTACTAATCGTTTTGTTGCACTTCTTTCATTCATCAATGCATCAGCAAGTTTTTGCTGGCTTATTGGTTCAAAGCAATTTACGACCTCTAAAGCTTTCTGCATTTCAGTCGTGATGTCGTAATTTGCCATTAGCTCTTTCTGAGCTTGATTTCGAAAGTGTCGGTGTACAACGCCCATCATAAAGAACGGGGATTGCTCGAGGCTTTTTGCAATGGGCAAATTCGTGTGGTTATCTTTTGAGTTCATATTCACTGCACTTTAACTCTAGTTTTATTCATTGTACGTGGCTTTGATAAATAACCCTACATTTGTTGTATCTGCAACATGTGTGTATTGCCCATAATAATGTTGCAGGTGCAACTAAAGTGATGGCTTAAATGTAACACAATGTTGGTTATGTAAGTATTTAGCTGAGAAGTCGACAATTATCAGGAGTGTAAGGTAATGACTTAAAAGAAATATAACTCATGTTCTATAGTGGTAGCGTGAGGTGATTGAAATGACGGTTATGGAGCTTTACGCGGTGAACTGCCGTATGAAGTGGTATACGGCAGTTGAGGACATTGATGGGGTTATGATAAAAGGTTGATGACTTCGTTAGATAACTCGCCTTCATCATCATTCAAGTTCAGGCTATCAGGGCAGTCTGCCAGTAGCTCTTCGTCTGTCGGTACCACAATCGTTGAGTTGTTTAGTAAATCCATAGTTACACACCTTGTATAGCGCTATGGCAGAGGCCCATAGCCAGTTATCCCCTTCACGGGAACGATCCATTACTTAACGTTTTACTGGCAAGATTAGGGGCGATAAATGACAGGTTAATGAAAGCGCGACATTGATCTCACCATCTATGTTTTTTTACGGTTTCTTGGATGAAATTTAAGCAACTCAATTGGCTAGCGAGACAGTTTGAAGCGTAGCCTGTTTTGACTTGCCATACGTTGTCCAGCAGCATTTTGCAAAGAAAAGATTTGCTTATAGATAGTGAAATAACGGTTGATGTTCCCTACATAAGTAATAGGCTCCATGCCGACTTCTTCTTTGACTATGACTTCGACATTGTTGAACCACTTGGTTGGGTCATAACCGCGCTCCTCGGCAACCTTTCTTAATCGCCTTATCCTGTTTGGTCCTGCGTTGTAACTTGCCAGGGCAAAATAGAGTTGGTTTAGCTCATCGGTGTCATCGTCTGTGACATAGTGCTGACGAATGAAATCCATATATTTGACCCCAGCATGGATATTGTTTTCGATACTCTGGATGTTGCGAATATTGATGTAGGGCTCGCTGGCTGTCTGGGGGAGTACCTGCATGATCCCGATGGCACCGGCATGGGAGCGTTTGGACTGATCAAAGCCTGATTCTTGATAAGCCTGAGCCGCGATAATTAACCAGTTGATATCATACATGTTACCGTACCGAATGAACCGGTCTTCGAGTTCTTTGAATTTTTCAATGTTGTCTGGGCTCATGACTTTTTGGAACCACTGTTTACTGTTGAGGTAGCGGTTGAACAAGACATTGCCGTTTAGTGTACCCCGGCGGTTGTTTTCCACGAACTCGTCCACCAAAGCTTTAAACTCAGGGCTGTTTTTACGGAAGCTCCAGCCGATAGCCCCATTTTTGCGGATAGGGTATTCATAGTGGATCTGTAAATCGTCAGTAACCAAATCCCAAAATTCTGCTTTGTGTGAATCCAGAACCGTCATAGGAATAATGCCTTCTTGGACCATCTGTAACATCTCAAAGTCCTGAAGCGTTTCTTCGAGGAAATGAACAAACATTGGCTCTTTCCCAAGTTTCTCAAGCCGTTTGTTGATGCGGCGAATACTTTGGTAGTAGCTCGAACTGGCACGCAGCCAGACACTCTTTTTTGATAACTGCTTGATGTTTGTTATGGGGCTTCGGGTCGAGTGGGTGATGAACAACTCTTGGATATCAGAGAGAATAGGGTAGCTAAAGTCCACTTGTTTCATTCGACGTGGTGTAATCGTCAGGTTGGCGGTGACCAAATCGCCAATGCCGGCATTTAATGCCGGTAGAAGCTGATCTCGATTTACCGGGATGATTTGTATACGGATTTTTTTCTGGGTTTTTTCGATGACGAATTTTTCAAACAGCAACAACATCTCAGAAATGAGACCCTTAGGTTGCCCTCTGTCTAAGTAGTAAAACCCTAGGTCTGCAGCAACAAGAACCCTTATAACTCGCTCTTCTTCCATGACAGGAAGATCACCGGTGTATCTTTCGTATTTCTGCGGGGTGATTTGGAATGCGCCGCAGACAGAAGACAACAGTACGCCAATCATGAACAAGAAAGGCAATGCGGTTCGCATAGGCAATACTCTTCACAATAATGCTTTTGAGTATAGAGGGCGAGAAGGTAACCGACAAAATGCGACCGAGCCAGAAGTGATTCGGGCGCTGGATTTGAATGTAAAATCTAAAATTAATTCAAGTGATTTTTTAGTGTTTTCAGTATTGATAGCAAAATAAATGAGTTGACATTTTTGCAATGCAACGAGTGAAAATGCCCATTTTGAGAGGTAATCGAAAACATCGGTTGTTAGCTGTACGCTCCTAGTAAAATACTGACATAGATCAATGTTTCCATTCCTGAATTCTCGCTTAATACACCACATCTTGTATTGGTCAATTTAGTTAGCCCTATATTTAGTGGTTTTCGTGACACTGTCATTTTTAGGAGCCTTGTGTGAAACCTGTTGTGATTAAGCGTGATGGTTGCCTTGTACCGTTTAATACTAAGCGTATTAAAGAAGCGGTATTGAGCGCTGCCGAATCTGTAGAGGCAATGGATGCCAACTATGCTGAGTCTGTCGCTGAGCAAGTACTTTCTCAGTTTGCTGACCAGGAACAGGTCGAGATCCACGCTATTCAGGACGCGGTTGAAAACCATCTGATGATGGGGCCACACAAAGCGGTTGCACGTGCATATATCGAGTATCGTCATGATCGCGACATTGCCCGTGAAAAGAAAAGCCATCTAAACAACGAAATCCGTGGCTTGATTGAGCAAAGCAATGCATCGCTGCTAAATGAAAACGCCAACAAAGATAGCAAGGTTATTCCAACACAGCGTGATTTGCTGGCGGGTATCGTTGCTAAGCACTACGCGAAGCAGCACCTGTTACCACGTGACATCGTAAAGGCGCACGAAGACGGCGATATCCACTTCCACGATCTGGACTACTCACCATTCTTCCCGATGTTTAACTGTATGCTGATTGACCTGAACGGCATGCTGACACACGGCTTTAAGATGGGTAATGCGGAAATTGACACACCAAAGTCGATTTCAACAGCGACCGCTGTCACCGCTCAGATCATCGCTCAGGTTGCTAGTCATATCTATGGTGGTACGACGATCAACCGTATCGATGAAGTGTTGGCGCCGTACGTCACTGTGAGCTTCGAGAAGCACCTGGAAGTGGCTAAAGAGTGGGATATTCCTCAGCCAGAAGAATTTGCCAAGGCACGCACAGAAAAAGAATGTTACGACGCATTCCAGTCTCTGGAATATGAAGTGAATACGTTACACACCGCGAACGGTCAAACGCCATTCGTGACCTTTGGTTTTGGCTTGGGGACATCATGGGAATCTCGCATGATCCAATCGTCAATTCTGAAGAACCGTATCGCAGGTTTGGGCAAAAACCGCAAAACCGCTGTGTTCCCTAAACTGGTATTCGCAATTCGTGATGGCCTGAACCATAAGCAAGGTGATGCCAACTACGATATCAAGCAACTGGCACTAGAGTGCGCATCCAAGCGCATGTACCCAGATATCCTCAACTACGACAAGGTGGTTGAGGTGACAGGCTCATTCAAGACCCCAATGGGTTGCCGTAGCTTCTTGGGTGCCTATGAAGAAAATGGCGAGCTAATACACGAAGGCCGTAACAACCTGGGTGTGGTTAGTTTGAACTTGCCGCGTATTGCTTTGCAAGCAAAAGGCGATGAATCACAGTTCTTCGCATTGCTGGATGAAAAACTTGGCCTTGCCCGCCGTGCATTGGAATCCCGTATCAGCCGCCTTGAAGGTGTTAAGGCACGAGTTGCTCCAATCCTTTACATGGAAGGTGCGTGTGGTGTTCGTTTGCAGCCAGACGACAACGTGTCTGAAATCTTCAAGAATGGCCGTGCGTCGATTTCACTAGGCTACATTGGTATTCATGAAACCATCAATGCCCTTTACGGCACTGAAACTCATGTCTACGACAATGAGGCTCTTCGTCAAAAAGCGATTGCTATCGTTGAGCGTCTGAAAGCGGCGACTGACAGTTGGAAAGAAGAAACAGGCTACGGCTTCAGCCTTTACAGCACACCAAGTGAAAACTTGTGCAGCCGTTTCTGCTCTATCGATACTAAAGAATTCGGTGTGGTAGATGGCGTTACAGATAAAGGCTATTACACCAACAGCTTCCACCTTGATGTGGAAAAGAAAGTAAATCCTTACGACAAGATTGATTTCGAGATGCCATACCCAGAAATCGCCAATGGTGGTTTTATTTGTTACGGCGAATATCCGAATATTCAGCATAACGTCGAAGCGTTAGAGAACGTTTGGGATTACAGTTACACCCGTGTGCCATACTATGGCACAAACACTCCAATTGACGAGTGCTACGAGTGTGGGTTCACCGGCGAGTTTGACTGTACCAGCAAAGGCTTTACTTGTCCTAAATGTGGTAACCATGAGCCATCTAAAGTGTCGGTTACCCGCCGAGTATGTGGTTACCTAGGTAGCCCAGATGCACGCCCATTTAACTTCGGTAAACAGGAAGAAGTTAAACGTCGCGTCAAACACATGTAATTGTTGGTGTAACCCCGTCAATTGAATCAAGTGCCGAGTAATCGGCACTTTTTATTTGGAGCTGCAATGAATTACCACAACTATTATCCTGTTGATGTCGTCAATGGCCCAGGCACACGCTGTACCTTGTTTGTGTCAGGGTGCGTGCACCAGTGCCGTGGTTGTTATAACCAGAGTACATGGCGATTGGATGCTGGGCATGTCTTCACTCAGGAAATGGAAGATCAAATTATTGCGGATCTCAATGACAGCCGGATAAAGCGCCGTGGCTTGTCTTTGTCAGGCGGAGACCCCCTCCATCCAGCAAATGTTTCTGCAGTTCTAAAATTGGTCCAGAGAGTAGGGCTAGAGTGTCAAGGGAAAGACATTTGGTTGTGGACAGGTTACCGAATGGATGAGCTCAATGAAGAGCAGAAAGCAGTGCTGGACTATGTGGATGTGGTAGTTGATGGTAAGTTCGAAAAAGACAATCATGACCCTGAATTAGTTTGGCGCGGCAGTAGCAATCAAGTTATCCACTATCTGAAAGACCCAGAATAAGTCATTTTCACAGTGTTACACTGTCATTCTGCCTCATTTTGGGCAAAAACTTGCAGAAATCCACCCTCTCTTGTTAAATTTTTGTTTAAATCAGAGGGTTATCCACTGTTTCTGTGCATAACTCTGGGAAAACAGTCGAATAGGTTGCCCTTGCTATTTTGAATATTGCATATACACAT
>NZ_JACSOF010000079.1:0-29546 GCF_014349205.1 Photobacterium sp. BZF1 | reverse complement strand
TTCGTGCTCTTGCATAAAAACCGCCACACTGGCGGTTTTTTTGTGTCTCACCCCCTTTAAGTAAACAAAAAACTTTACTTAACCCATCCACATTCTATATTTAAATAAACAAAAAACTTTATTTAATTAAAAAGAGGTGCCTATGATCCCCTACGTTGAACATGCCAATATCACCGTCGGTAATATTGACCACACTATCGCATTCATTCAGACCGCCCTACCGGCCTTTGCTGTCCGCCACTGCGGCGAGAGTAATGGCTACCGCTGGTGCCACATCGGGACAGAGCAAAGCTACCTCGCGCTACAGGAAGTCGTCGAGCGGACATCGGTCGACCGTACCCCATACGTAGACAGCGGTATCAACCATATCGGCTTGGTAAGTGAAGATGTAGAAGCGATCCGCGCCCGCCTGCTGGCAGCCGGTTACAAAGAAAATGAGATGGAGACGTCGCACCCCTGGCGCAAGCGGGTTTATTTCTGGGATCCCAACGGGATTGAGTGGGAATTTATCGAATACCTGAGCCAAGACAACAGCCAGCGCAATGACTATAGCCAGTAACACTCATAGTACAATTTTCCTATATAACGAGTAACGGTTTGCTGTTCAAGCCATGGCTTGATAACCGCCTCTAACAAGAGGTCGCAAGATGTTTCAACCTATCTCCCCTAAAGCCTTGCAACTGATTAGGCAAGGACAACAATTTGATCCCAGCTACCAAGATGGCTTATCCAACCATTTACCAATGGCGCTGGCCGCACTTTCATTCTGTGGTTCGACTGACTCACAACTAGAGGCATTCTACCGAGACTATACGCCAAGGCTAGAACCCATCCGCCAACTGTCACCAGCACCCAAAAGCAGCATTGCTGTTTTGGGCAACAAACAACACTTTCCCGACTTCCTGGCCAAATATCGCCAACTGGTTGAACAAAAGGGGCTCGAGCAAGCAGTCATGTATGCCTTGCCTCAACTGCTGCCAGGAGTCGCGACTGCAGCCTTCCATGCCCTTATCCGTCTCAGCTATGCCGTTCAGATACAAGACAAGGAAGAAACAGCGATAGCACTAGCCTATTGGGCGAGTGAATTCCAGCCGCTCGGGCCCTTGCAAGTCACAACCAAATACCAGGGTGAGACGCAGCTAAAAATAGCTTTCGAGCGTTTCAATGGCTACCCTTTCCAGCCCGGTAACATCGTTGACAGAATCGACGAGCTTATCACCACCCCTGAATACCATGAGATTTCGGCGAACCCTGCTGGAGTCAACTTGGATTTCATCGCCCAAAGCAGCATCCAGCTCTACCTGGTTTCCGGTAACTTTACCTTGTTACATGGCGTGACCGGCTTGCAAGCACTGCATACCCTCATGCCCCTGATTGAACATAAAGACTTGGTGGTAAACTACTTCTGGCAAGCCTACATTGCTGCCCTTTGTGCCTCAAGAGCTGACACTATATCGCCCGGCAAGTTTCAACCTTTACCTACTCCCTCCCCTGTCCAATGGCAGGCATGGCTTGAGCAGGTGCAGGCCAGCGTTGATGATCATGACATCAAATTGGTATACAGCTGCGCCTACCTCTACCAATATTTCCCTTATCCCGAATACCCAGTCTCAGTTGACTCATTGCTCGCGCGCCTTGCTGCCTGAAGGGAGTCGTTAAGCCTCCTTCAGAAACGACGGGAATAAAAAAAGGTGCCCTGTATCAACAGGGCACCTTCTTACTGTCTAAGGCGGAAGTGGATTACTTCAGGGTCACACGGGCAAACTTACGCTTACCAACCTGGTAGACCGCAGTACCCGCTTCAGGGATCAACTTGGTATCTTCAATCTTATCGCCATCGATTTTCGCAGCGCCCTGACGGATCATACGCATCGCATCAGAGGTGGAGTTAACCAGGCCAGCGTCTTTCAGCAGGTTACCAATCGCAATACCGGCTTCGAATTCGAATTCAGGCATTTCATCTGGCATCGCACCTTTCTGGAAGCGGTTGATGAACTCCTGCTCGGCTGCATCGGCATCGGCTTCGCTGTGGAAGCGGGCAATGATTTCTTTCGCCAGCAAGATTTTCACATCACGAGGGTTACGGCCACCAGCAATGTCGGCCTTGAACTGGTCAATTTCTTCCAGCGGACGGAAAGATAGGCATTCGAAGTAGTTCCACATTAGATCGTCAGAGATAGACATGATCTTGCCGAACATCTCGCTTGGTACGTCTGTCACACCAATGTAGTTGTGGGCAGACTTAGACATCTTCTTCACGCCGTCCAGGCCAACCAGTAGTGGCATAGTCAGGACAACCTGTGGCTTCTGGCCATTGGCTTTTTGTAGTTCACGGCCCATTAGTAGGTTGAACTTCTGATCGGTACCACCTAGCTCAACATCAGTCTCCATGGCTACAGAGTCATAGCCCTGAAGCAGTGGATACATAAACTCGTGGATCGCAATTGGACGGCCTTCGTTGTAACGCTTTTTGAAGTCATCACGCTCAAGCATACGGGCAACAGTCTGGTTTGCTGCTAGGCGGATCATGCCTTCTGCACCTAGGTCTGACAGCCAGCTAGAGTTGAACTCAATCTTGGTCTTGGCTGGGTCTAGGATTTTGAAAACCTGCTCTTTGTAAGTTTCTGCATTACGCAGAACGTCTTCACGTGTTAGCGGTGGACGGGTCGTATTTTTACCTGTTGGGTCACCCACCATGCCGGTGAAATCACCGATCAGGAACGTGACGTCATGGCCTAGCTCCTGGAACGTACGCAGTTTGTTCAGGATCACCGTGTGACCCAGGTGAATATCCGGTGCAGTTGGATCGGCACCGAGTTTGATTCGCAGAGGACGGTTCTCTTTTAGCTTGGCAATCAGCTCCTCTTCCGGAATCAGCTCATCCACACCACGCTTAATTTCAGCTAAAGCTTGTTCAATGCTGGCCATTCTTGTTCGCTCCCACAGAATTGGCAAAAAAGTAATAATCCTCAATCTTACTTGAATAGCGATGTTTTTTGAAACCAGTTAGACTAAGGGTTGTCTTATTTTTTACGAAATCGCAAAAAAACACCACATGCAAGTACCGATACTCCGCCGGTTGCCAAGGATGCACCAGACTCTCATCACCGTGATCAGCACGCTGCTCGTGGTGTTAATATTATGGCCGAGTTCAGGAAGCAGTGGACACCCTGAGCGAAAATTCGAAATAGGCAAGCTCTACCCGCTGGAAATCTCCCTTGATACCGACCAACTTCGGCCAATGCAAGGCGATGAGAAACCCATGGTTCCCGCTCTTAAGTGGAAAGAGCACGAGGTGCAATCTGGCGAAAGCCTGGCGGTGGTATTCAACAAAGTGGGGTTATCGCCTGCGACCCTTTACCGCTTGGTCAATGCCGATGAAGGCACCAAAACCTTAACCAGCCTTCGTCCGGGCGACAAATTGCGCTTTGGTTTTGACGAAGACAATCAATTGGTCCAGCTGATCCAACCACAGAGTGCGACCGACAGCTTGGTGATCACCCGTACTGCTGATACCTACTATTCGAACAAAGAGAGCAAAGACGTAGACCTTCAGCTCAATTTTGCCCAAGCCGTGATCACTTCTAGTTTCTGGAATGCCGCCGATAAAGCCGGGCTAACAGCCAACCAAATCATGGAAATCGCTGGGATCTTCGGTTGGGATATCGACTTCGCATTAGATATCCGTGCCGGTGACAGTTTTTCGGTGCTATTTGAAGAGCGCCTGGTGGAAGGTGAGCCTATCGGCCGCGGCAATGTCCTTGCTGCAACCTTCACGAACTTAGGCCAAACTTTTACCGCCATCCGCAGTGAAGATGGCAAATACTATGACGAGAAAGGCCAGGCCATGCGCAAGGCCTTCCTCCGCTCACCGATCAACTTCCGTTATGTCAGCTCCAATTTCAACCCGCGCCGCCTACACCCGGTTACCGGGCAAGTCCGTCCTCACCGGGGTACAGACTACGTTGCCCCAGTCGGCACCCCTATTTGGGCAGCCGGTGACGGTGTGGTCATGCAATCGAGCTACAACAAGTTCAACGGTAACTATGTCTTCATTCGCCATAGCTCGACCTACATTACCAAGTATCTCCACCTGACCAAGCGCAAGGTCAAAACAGGCCAGCGCGTCAAACAGGGGCAAACCATTGGTACGCTAGGTGGTACTGGCCGGGTCACTGGCCCTCACCTGCACTATGAGTTCTTGGTCAACGGCGTACACAAGAACCCGAGGACGGTTAAGCTGCCCCAAGCCCGCTCGCTCAGTGGCAAGGAAAAGACCCAATTCCAGAAGTATGCCAAAGAGCGGATGGCACAGCTGAACCACTTCAGCCAGTTCATTGCCGACAACAGCCCGCTACTTGGCAATCGCACCTAACCGCCAACCACAATAAAAAAGCCGCTCCCCTTCGGGAGCGGCTTTTTATTCGCCTGTGCAGCGGTAATCTACCCGATCACCGATGACTCAATTAGACGCTGAACGATGCACCGCAACCACATGTGGTTGTCGCATTCGGGTTGTTTACAAAGAAACGGGAACCTTCCAGCCCTTCTGTGTAATCAACCGTGCCACCGATCAGGTATTGCAGGCTCATCGGGTCAACAACCAGTGTGACGCCGCTTTTTTCAATCGTGGTATCGCCCTCGTTTACTTTCTCATCGAAAGTAAAACCATACTGGAAACCACTACAACCACCGCCGGTGATGTAAACACGTAGCTTCAGCTCCGGGTTCTCTTCCTCGGCAATAAGCGTTTTCACTTTGTTCGCTGCAACATCAGAAAAATTCAGCGGCAGATTAGCATCGCTCATTAAAAACCTCTCAAATACTCTCGGTCATAGCTGTGATTATCTAATACCTGACTATCTCGTTCAAGTATTGACCACCGTAGACTGCTCTCTGTTTGCCATTTTTTCCTTTTCTATGGTCCGATGCAAGAGCTGGGAGTAAATTGGCTTACCGCCAAGTACCTGTGCCAGCATGGTTGCGCCCAAGGTTGTGATGATCAATGGCAAGATCAAATCGTAATTGTCGGTCATTTCGATCACCAGCAATATACCGGTTATCGGGGCCCGCACCGTTGCCGCAAACAGCGCGCCCATACCTGCAATAGCGAACATACCCGGCTGCAAGCCCAGTTCAGGGAACAACTGCTGGGCAACCGCCCCAAAAAATGTCCCGAACAGGGTACCCAGCGCCAACATTGGCGCGAATATCCCACCTGGCGCCCCCGAGCCGAAACACAGTAAGGTGGTCGCCACCCGGGCCAAGAACAAGATAAGCAACACACTGATGCCGTACTCACCATTGGTCGCACTTGGGATCAAACTGATCCCGCCACCGGTCAACTCAGGGATATACAACAAAAGTAAACCGAAAGTCCCCCCGAGCAGGGTGCCGGTCAACAAATAACGACGGCGGTTATTGCGGTGGATACGGGCAAACATATCCTGGGTCATGGTGACCAGTTTATTGAATACTACCCCGAAAATGCCGAAGGCCATGCCAAGCAACAAGAACAACCACAATGAACGCAACAGCGGCGCATCATACTGCGGCATGGTAATCACAGCCTGCTGGCCAGAAATACTACGGAACACGATATTGGCCACAATGGCCGAGATCATCACGCACTTAATCGAAATGAGGCTATAGCGAAATTGCGGCCGCATCTCCTCAACCACAAACATGATGGCTGCCAGCGGGGCATTAAATGCTGCAGCCAAACCACCCGCCGCACCGGATGCAAGCAGTGCGTGGCGGCCTTCCTTATCTTTGAGGCGGAACAAATCGGAAACCATCCGGCCGATATTGCCGCCCATTTGCACCGAAGGCCCCTCACGGCCCAATACCATGCCAGAGCCAAGCGCCCCAAGGCCACCAATAAACTTAACCGGCAGTACCCGCCACCAGCGTACAGGGCGGATGTCATCCATCGCCCCTTCAATCTCCGGAATCCCCGAGCCCGCCGCCTCGGGGGCAAAACGATGGACCAGGTAATACCCCACCAAGGCCAGTAGGGCACTGATCAAGAAGGCCGACAACCATAATGGCAGCATATTGCTGATCTCATGACGCAACCATTCCGTACGCTGCTCAGATACCCAGTGCACGGCAATCTCAAACAAGGTCGACAGCAAACCTGCCCCAAGGCCAACCAGCGCGGAGAGGAAAAGGACGGATACTGGGGTTTTGTCACGGGATAAAAAGCGCCGGACCAGCCCGCTCGGCTGCAGTCTTTCAGGCGCAGGGGTGCCTTGGTTATTCTCTGTCATCAACAATGCCGTAAATATGAAGTCATCCCGGAGCCGGGAAACAATGGAAAGGGGTGGATACACCTTTGGAAAGCATAGCTGACTGGTTGTTTTTTTTACATATTCAATGTTGAAAACTAGCTTTGCAGTGTTGCGCAGCATTTTTGTGCCCCGCAATGCCTTGAGCTGGCCCATAGTTCCCTAAGCACCCAATTGAAAGCCCCCATTAGCCTAGGTACAATGCCGACAGTTCAAATCGGACAATCTTCAATAACAGGACATCACAATGAGCAAGTCAGCTGATTTATTTGCCAAAGCGCAACAGACGATCCCTGGTGGCGTTAACTCACCAGTCCGTGCCTTTGCAGGCGTAGGCGGCAGCCCGCTATTTATCGAGCGCGCAGACGGCGCCTACATCTTCGATGCCGATGGCAAAGCCTATATTGACTATGTTGGCTCGTGGGGTCCGATGATCCTTGGTCACAACCATGTCGCTATCCGCGATGCAGTCATCAATGCAGCCCAGCAGGGCCTGAGCTTTGGTGCCCCAACCGAGATGGAAATCACCATGGCTGAAATGGTGTCCCAGTTGGTGCCGTCGATGGAAATGGTTCGTATGGTGAGCTCGGGTACCGAAGCGACCATGAGTGCTATCCGCCTGGCTCGTGGTTTCACTAACCGTGACAAGATCATCAAGTTCGAAGGCTGCTACCACGGCCATGCCGACTGCCTATTGGTGAAAGCAGGCTCCGGTGCCTTGACCCTTGGCCAGCCAAGTTCGCCAGGTGTACCTGCTGATTTTGCCAAGCACACGCTAACTTGCACCTTCAACAACCTAGATTCTGTACGCGAGGCATTTGCTGAGCACCCAGAGCAGATCGCTTGTATCATTGTCGAGCCAGTAGCCGGCAACATGAACTGTATTCCGCCAGTACCGGGCTTCCTTGAAGGCCTACGTGAGATCTGTGACGAGTTTGGTGCCTTGCTGATCCTCGATGAAGTGATGACAGGTTTCCGTGTATCTCACGGTGGTGCACAGGGCTACTACAACATCAAGCCGGACCTGACAACACTTGGTAAGGTGATCGGTGGCGGTATGCCTGTTGGTGCTTTCGGCGGTCGTCGTGAAGTGATGGAATATGTTGCCCCAACCGGCCCTGTTTACCAAGCAGGAACACTATCAGGCAACCCTGTAGCCATGGCTGCAGGCCACGCTTGCCTGAGCGTATTGACCAAAGAAGGCCACGAGCAACAGCTTGCCAGCACCACCCAACGCCTCGCTGAAGGCTTCCAGTCTCTGGCTGATAAATACGGTATCCCACTGAAAACCAACCAGGTGGGTGCGATGTTCGGCTTCTTCTTTACCGACCAAGAAGCGGTGAACTGCTACGATGATGTTGCTAAGTGCGACATCGAGCGCTTCAAGCGTTTCTTCAACCTGATGTTGGAGAAAGGCGTTTACCTTGCACCTTCTGCGTTCGAGGCTTGCTTCACTTCACTAGCCCATGGCGACAAGGAAATTGAAGCCACACTAGGTGCAGCTGAATATGCCTTCAAGACACTAGCAGAAGAAGCTGCAGCGTAATTTAGCCCCGCAGTAACTGTTTGCAGGCAACCTGCACAATAAACACAAGCCGCTCAGTGAGCGGCTTGTTGCTTTTTGGCCGGTCTAAAATCGACTCTGCGCCTCACTGCCAAAAGACAAGCGCCAAAACGACCAGTGCTGCCAAGACCAAAACCGCCAGCGGGACCCGCCTTTTTTTCTTGGTCTCACAGCCGCTGTCACAACACCCCATCGTCATACCTCCTCGCTGGAAATCAGATAGATATTATCGATTGCCTCGTAAGCAATGTGGTGCAATCATAATACCAGACAGCAACATCAGCCTCATTAAAACTATCGAGAAGGGATGCAAAGTGCCCAAACCATTCAAAGCTGAATCTCGCCACTGGATGCTTATTGCCGCGTTGGCGCTGGCTGCCTATGCCAGCTACACATTGATTGAGCCATATATCGGCCCTATTGTGATGGCTTTTATCATCTCACTGCTCTATTACCCGCTGCATTTGAAGCTGGATAGGTTGCTGCCTCGCTCGCCTAACCTGTCTTCGGTACTGTCCTGCACCTTACTGACCTTCATCATAGTGATCCCGATGCTGGTGGTATTTAGCTCAATCATCCACCAGGGCACGACCTTTTCCAAAGAGAGCTATACATGGTTAACTTCCGGCGGGGTGCAGGAGGTGCTCGCTCACCCTTATGTGGTCAAGCTTCTCTCGCTTATTGAAAAGTACTCACCGTTCGAGCCGGTCGATACCCAGGTTATGGTCCAGAAAGTGGCTTCGGCTTCCTCCAAGTTCGGTGCGCAACTGCTAAATGTCAGTGCCCGCTTGCTGGGAGATGCCACCAACTTCCTGATCAACTTTATGTTGATGCTGTTCGTATTGTTCTTCCTACTCCGCGACCATGACAAGATCGTCCAGACCATCCGCCACGTACTGCCACTCTCTCGCAGCCAGGAAGATGCCGTCCTCAATGAAGTTGAGCAAGTGGCCAAGTCTGCGGTACTCGGCTCTTTCCTCACCGCCCTTGCCCAAGGCTTTGCCGGTGGTTTTGCTATGTGGATGGCAGGGTTCCAAGGCTTGTTCTGGGGTTCAATGATGGCGTTTGCCTCATTGATTCCCGTTGTCGGTACAGCGCTGATCTGGCTACCCGCCAGTATCTACCTGCTATTGATAGGCAAATGGGAATGGGCACTCTTCTTGGCAGGTTGGGGAGCGGTAGTCGTCGGCTCTATCGATAACTTCCTGCGTCCACTGCTGATGCAAGGCAGCTCTGGGATGAGTACCCTGCTGATTTTCTTCTCCATCATTGGTGGTCTGCATGTGTTCGGCTTGATTGGCCTGATCTACGGCCCGATCATCTTTGCTGTTACCCTGGTACTGTTCAAACTCTACGAAGCCGAATTCCAGGACTTCCTGCAACACCAGGACCACCATTAATCTGTTTGGCTGGGGCGCCAGCCCCAGCCCGGCTTTTCTTATCTGCTATTTTGTGGAACAATTCGCGCCCCAACACAGCTTTCATCCATTCTTGAGGTCGTTATGTCATACAGTACTGCTAGTCAGGTTGCTGCCCGCCAACTAGAGTTTTTTGAGAACCGCAAAGTCCTTGTGGCCGGTGAGCTCGATGACAACTTTCCCAATGAGCTCTCACAGACTGCGGCATCGGTAACGATCTTTACCACCAATTACGGTTATGCCCGCCGTATGGCTGCCTACAGCAATATCCACACCGCTTTCGGCGCTGAGTTCAGCGAAGAAGCCGATATCGATATGATCTTGCTATACTGGCCTAAAGCCAAAGCGGAAGCCGAATACCTGCTGGCGATGCTGCTGGCGAAATTTGGCCCGGAGACTGAAATCTGTGTCGTGGGTGAAAACCGCAGCGGTGTGCGCAGTGCAGAAAAGATGTTCGCACCTTATGGTAAGCTGACCAAGTATGACTCGGCCCGCCGCTGTAGCTTCTTCTGGGGCCGTTGTGACACCCAGGCACCAGCTTTCGACATTAATGACTGGTTCCGCAGCTACCCGCTGAACATCGCAGGTGCTGAATTAACGATCCGCTCACTGCCGGGTGTATTCAGCCACGGTGAATTCGACCAAGGCTCAAAACTGCTGCTGGAAACTCTGCCATCACTAAAAGGCCGCGTGCTAGATTTCGGTTGTGGTGCCGGCGTTATTGGTGCGGTAATGAAAACCAACAACCCATCGATCGAATTGGAACTGTGTGATATCAGTGCGTTGGCTATTGCTTCTGCTGAGGAAACCTTCCGGGAAAACCAGCTTGAGGCGACCTTTACCGCCACCGATGTCTACGCATCGCTAAAAGGCCCATACGACTACCTGATCAGCAACCCGCCATTCCATGCTGGGCTGAAAACCTTCTACGCCGCGACTGAAGACTTTATTGCCAAGGCGCCGCAGTACCTTAGAAACGAAGGCCAGTTAATCATTGTTGCCAATAGTTTCCTGCGCTACCCACCTCTTATCGAGGAAAGCCTAGGCAGCTGCGAAACCACGGCTAAAAACAATAAATTTAGTATTTACACTGCAAAAAAATGACTGTTCGAGGCCGGGTAACCCCCGGCCTTAGCCCAACTTTTCAGACAAAACGGCCTGTTTTGTTTAATCCTTTATCCACGACTGACGGTAAATACGTCAAATCTGTGTGTCGGCACACGCTTCCGCCCCCACTTTCTTGCTTCCACAAAAAAACTCAGTATAACTGATGGTTATGGTGAATTTTCCGCATCATTGAACCGTTACTTTTGACAATTTTACGGAAGCCATTAACACCTATACCAATAACATCAAGGTGTTACCTTGATAGCAGCTTGTCCCACAGGTAATTTCAGGCACCGGAATGCAGCAGACTACCCGTTTAAAGCGTCTCCAGCACACCTTGATGCTGGCTTTTTTAGTATTGAGTATTACCCCACTGATACTGTCGGCCCTATTCTTCCTCAACTCCCATACCAAAGATCTGGCGCAACAGAGCACCAATCACTTAGCGTCCCTGCTCGATAACAAGAAGAAACAACTCAACAATTTCTTTGCCGGCCGGGAGTCGGAGGTACAGAGTTTTGCCCGCTCAGAACTGGCCAACGCCAGTGGTGGCCGTTTCTATGGCCTGGTCGGTGCCTACCACCAGCTTGGTGACATCTCAGAGGTATTGCACAAAACAGGCAGAAGCCAGTACTACACGGAAACGTTGACGAACAAGTCCCTTGGGGAGCAAGACACCGGCAATTACGTCGGCCATGAGCGCTACCGGCTGATGTACAAACGGTATAATTGGGCCTATGAGGAATACCTCAAACGCTCTTCGTTCAGTGATATCTTGCTGGTGGACATCAATGGCAATATTGTCTATGCCGCCAATACCCCAGAGATATTTGGCATCAATTTGCCCCACGCGGCACAAGCATATCCAGCACTAAGCCAAACGTTCTCAGCTATCCAGCAAAAAACCGAACAATCGGAAAGTGCCACAGACCAAGTCCCGGTTGCCTTTACCGACTTCAGCCAGTCTCAGGGCGAGGCCGATCTTGCCGCTTGGTTTGCCGCACCTATCATCCAGCAGGGGTACCTACACAGCTATGTGTTCTTCAAGCTCAGTAACCAGTCTATCCGTGATTTCCTGAGTGATACCGGTAATAACTCCTATTCCGTCCAAACCTTGCTAGTCGGGCAGGATCACCGCTCCAGGTTACCAACTTCTAGCGAGGACCCAGCATCATTTTCCAGTAACAGCATCAACAGGGCGCTTGAAGGTGACAGCGGTGTAGGCAGCTTTGCTAATTTTAACGGTGTCCCAGTGCTCAGTGCCTTTTCTCCACTGACCATTATGGACAGCCCATGGGCGCTGGTTGTCGAGCTCCCTGAAGAAGAAGCTTTTGCCCGGATCCGCCAGCTTGAAGTGATTTTCTTCGTTGCCATGCTAACGGCCATCGTTCTGGTGATTATCGCTTCCCACTGGCTGTCAAACTCTATCACCGCTCCCCTGCTCCGCCTCACTTGGGCAGCAGAGCAAGTCTCCGCCGGTGATATGGATCAGAAAATAGAGGGCACTGAGCGCAGTGATGAAATTGGCCGCCTGGCCGTCAGCTTTGCCCGCATGCAGGCCTCGGTAAGGGAAAAAATGACCCTGATCCGCGAGCAAAACACCGAGCTAGAGCAGAACCTGCAAATCATCCAACAGAAGAACAAAGAGCTGCAAACGGCCGATAAGCTCAAGGATGAATTCCTCGCCACCACCTCCCATGAACTGCGTACCCCGCTCCATGGTATGGTTGGTATTGCCGAGTCACTGCTTGCTGGTGTCAACGGCCCGGTCCAAAACTCACAGCGCCGCCAGCTTGAAATCATGATCAACAGCGGCCAGCGTCTAACCAACTTAGTCGACGATCTGCTTGACTACCACAAGATGCGTTACGGCGATCTAGATATCCAGCACCATGCGGTCGATGTCGCCTCCGCCGCCAGGTTGGTGCTGGAGCTATCAAGCCACCTGCTCGGCAGCAAACCCGTTCGCATCATCAACCAGATCCCTAACGACTTGCCACTCGTGCAGGGTGACGAGCAACGACTCGAACAGGTGCTCTATAACCTGGTTGGCAACGCCATCAAGTACACCTCAGAGGGTAAGATCATTCTCTCCGCGACCATCCTAGAATCCCAACTTCGGATTCAGGTCGTCGATACCGGCCAAGGGATCCCGGCTGAGCAGCTCGAGCACATTTTCGAGCCTTTGATCCAGGCTAATACCCAGTCAGCTAACTACCGCCAGGGGTCTGGTCTAGGCCTATCGATCAGCCGTCAATTGATTGAATTGATGGGAGGACGCCTGTACGTCAGCAGCCAACCGATGATCGGCACAACCTTTAGCTTTACCCTAAACCTAGCGACCGACACTGATATTGCCAGCAGCGATCTCTCCAACCGCAGCATTCATTTCCAGATCCCATCACCGGAAGCCCAGGCCTGCGAACTCGACCATATCGAGGAAAACCCAGAGGGTGAACTGCTGTTGATTGTCGATGATGAGCCCGTAAACCTTCAGGTGCTGAATAATTTCCTACGCCTTGAGGGCTATCGGGTGATCACCGCAGAAAGCGGTCCACAAGCCTTGAAAATGGTTGAAAGCCACCAGCCAGCGCTGATGCTACTGGATATCATGATGCCTGAAATGTCCGGCTATGAGGTCTGTGAGACATTGCGCCAGCACTACAGCATGCTCGATCTTCCGATCATCATGCTCTCTGCTCTCGGTCAGGTGCAGGACAGGATCCGTGGTTTTGAATCCGGTGCCAATGATTACCTTACCAAACCATTCAATAAGGAAGAGCTCACAGCAAGGATCGGCGCCCACCTCAAAGCGGGCCAGACTGAGCGGCAACTAATAGAAAACCAGCGGCTCGCCGAAGAAATAGAACGCAGGCAACAAGTCGAAAATAGCCTACTGGAAACGCAAAACCGCCTGCTTGGCTTACTCGAGTCTTCCAATGAAGCTATCCTCTGTGTCCAAAGCGGTGGCCGCATACGCTATGCCAATAATGCTGCGGGCAAACTCTTCAACCGTTCACCAGAACAAGTTGAACGGCACCATATCGAAGATATTTTGGCGACACACCTGCCACAGGATATCAGCCAAAGCCATCACTTCCATGGTAGCTTGATGTTCAAGATTGGTGACAGCCTGAGATCACTCAATACCGATGTCATTAACCTCCCCGAGGAATCTGGCCTGCAGCGGATGTTTATCTTTGACAACCAAGGGCAAACCAGCAGCCATCGAATTGAGGTGCTGGAAAATGCCGTCGAGGTGCTTTCCGGTTTTGCTTTTAACCGCAATAAAGACAACCTGCAAAAGCTCCGCCACCTAGGGGATGAATTCAGCTCAATCGCGGATAAGCTGGAAGGCGATGGCAAGAGCAAGAATGAAACTTTGCGCGAGATGCTTGTCGAAGTGATGAAGACAACATTGAAGCAATGGGAAGAATCGACCCAGAAGACCAAGTTTGAGCTGGCAGAGGAAAGCGGGTTATGGCGGGTCTACCTCGACCGCAGCACCCTGCAGACACGCACGCTGGACAAATACCTGCACCTGGAAACCCTACCGAAAACGCCTCGCTGGCGAACGGTACTCAGCACCATAGATTTTGTCCTTGAGCGAAGTCCCCGCAATACCACAACGCATAACGAGCTAGTGACGATGAAAGAGCAGCTCCAGCATATCATCAACCAATAGCCACTGCTCCCAGTCCTATCAAAGCCTGCTTCCTGCAGGCTTTTTTTTGCCCCGAATTATCCCTTCGAAACTGCAAAAAACACCTTTGCTTTAAGCCAAAACAGCGGTGAAAAATCCCCCAATTAATCGCCCCAATATCGCCATTCTCCTTCTACACAGCGAAAAGTTTCAGTTTATGAGAAGGTAATCACAACAAACTGCACAGATAAATTTTCCGCAGGGAATTAAGCGGCCATTTCCCTCCCGTTACATTGCGCGGAAAACAACACTACTGCAAGTTGTTGTTATAATTAAGTTTTAATGTGAATGTGAATTTTATCAGTATGAAACGACAAATTAGAGATTGGGATCCAAAGCACAGTTAGCTCTCTGGCAAGCGTCGGATCACAGTCCGTTATTAACGTTTTTTACGGAGGCAAAAGTGAATTTAACGATTTTAACGGGCAGCCTGATTGACCGTTTTGACAATCAGGAGTTTCCTTAAGGCACACAGAGCCTACAAGGCCATTTGTTCAGGTGCGTTACTCAGCTTGTACAAAGTAGGTTCTTCCTCCCCGTGAAGGCGGGGCTTTTTCCATAAGTGAAACTAAAAGCAAAGAGTAAGGAACAGCTATGCTTGCCAATATAAAGAAAACCCAGTTAGCACTCGCCGTTGTCGCAGCCGCTTCAACGATGTTAACCGCCCCAGTGGCGACTGCTGCAGAGCGCAGCGAGCTAACTATGGTGCCTAAGTTCTATCCAACTTTTGTACGTAACTTTAACCCTTACCTACAGACTCAGCTAGATACAACCTATGACTTTATCTTCGAGCCATTAGTCGTATTCAACGAGCTTAAGGGTAATGAGCCGGTCATGCGCCTGGCAAAAGACTACTACATGTCTGATGACCTGATGGAAGTCACCTTCGAAATTCGCGACGGCGTAAAATGGTCTGACGGAAAAACCTTCTCTGCCAAGGATGTGGCATTTACCTTTGAGTTGCTGAAAAAGCACCCAGAGCTTGATCGTACCGGGATCAATGCCCGCCTGAAAGGCGTCAAAGCCAAAGGCGACAAAGTGACCTTCAGCCTAGCAGAAGCGAACTCGAATGTTCCTTACCTGATCTCAAAAGTTGCTGTGGTTCCTGAGCATGTTTGGAGCAAAGTAGAAGATCCAACTCGCTTCACCAACGAAAACCCAGTCGGCACCGGTCCATTTACCGAGATTGATACCTTCACACCTCAGCTATACACCCAATGCCGCAACCCTAACTACTGGGATAACGCGAACCTAGACGTTGACTGTCTACGCCTACCGCAGGTTGGTGGTAACGACCAATTCCTTGGCCAGGTACTGAGTGGCCAGTTTGACTGGACCTACGCCTTCATCCCAGATGTCGACAGCACCTACGCAGCAGCAAGCCCAGACAACAAGTACTGGTACCCTGCAGGTGGTACGCAGGCGTTCATGTTGAACTACAACTCGCCGAACAAGGGTAACCACGAAGCAATCAACAACATTGAATTCCGCCGCGCTTTCTCCATGGCTATCGACCGTGAAACTATCATCGATATCGCTTTCTACGGCGGTGGTGTGGTGAATGATTACGCATCAGGTCTAGGCCAGGCATTTGCTTCTTGGTCTGACGAGACGGTACATGAGAAGTACAAGCCTTTCATGACCTACAATGTCGACAATGCTAAAGCACTACTGAAAAAGGCTGGCTTCAAAGACACCAACGGTGACGGCTATGTTGAGACTCCTACCGGTAAGAGCATTGAGTTGACTATCCAGTCACCAAATGGCTGGACTGACTTCAACAATACCGTTCAGCTAAGTGTTGAGATGCTTCAAGAAGTCGGTATCAAGGCGAAAGCTAGCACACCTGATTTCTCGGTCTACAACCAGGCCATGCTAGATGCAACCTATGACGTTGCATATACCAACTACTTCCACGGTGCAGACCCTTACACTTACTGGGATAGTGCTTACCACTCTCGCTTCCAGGCTAGCGAAGGCATGCCGCGCTTCGCCCTACACTACTGGCAGAATGAAGAACTGGATAACTTGCTAGGCGGATTCTACAAAACCGCTGACCGCGATGAGCAGATGAAGATGGCTCACGCTATCCAGAAGATCATTGCTGAGAACCAGGTAACTATCCCTGTCATGTCAGGTGCTTACACCTCTCAGTACAACACTGCGCGCTTTACCGGTTGGTGGGACGAGAACAATCCGAAAGGACGTCCGATGCCTATCACCAATACGCAAGAGCGCCTACTTCAAGTACTTGATCTAAAACCTAAATCGTAATTGTCGTAATTTGCGGTGCGCACTTTGCGCACCGCCCCTTCAACCTTCCCCCTTAGAAATAGCAATGGCCATGGGTCAGGGAAGAGTGTGTCTGAAATCTGGTTGTAGAAGCTGGATATTTTAAGGTGTGAGTTATGGGATTTTTTATACGCAGACTTGGCTTTTATTTTATTGCGCTCCTGTTCGCAGTAACCCTCAATTTTATCATCCCCCGGGCTATGCCGGGTGATCCGGTCACCATGATGTTTGCCAATGCAGCTGTCCAGGTGACACCAGAACGTATTGCTGCGATGAAAGAGCTATTGGGCTTTGTCGATGGCCCTGTTTACCAGCAATACCTTATTTACCTAAAAGGCATCCTATCTTGGGACCTAGGTATTTCTATCCAAACTTACCCACAAACGGTTAACGATGTGTTGGGAGGGGCTGTTGGGTGGTCTCTATTTTTGGCAGGTACCGCTGTTATCCTGGCCTTCTGCATTGGGTCAACCCTAGGGATCTTCGCTGCCTGGAAACGCGGTAGTAAATATGATGCGTTCATCTCCCCTGGGATGATGGTTGTACAGGCTGTACCGCCGGTGGTAGTCGCAATGCTCGTACTATACACCTTTGCGATTGGCACCAAGTGGTTCCCTTCTACTTATGCCTATACCCCTGGCACAACACCTGACTGGACCAGCCTCGATTTTTACTTGGATGTCGGCTACCACGCAGTACTGCCTTTGTTCTGTGCCACCATCATCCAGATCGGCGGCTTCCTGATCAATATGCGTAACAACATGATCAACCTGCTGAACGAAGACTACATCACCATGGCTAAAGGCAAGGGCCTGAGCGAAAACCGTGTGGTCTTCAAGTACGCTGCCCGTAACGCCATGCTGCCAAGTGTGACTGCCCTATCAATGGCTATCGGTATGGCTATCGGTGGCCAGCTGATCATCGAGATGATTTTTAACTACCCGGGCCTGGGGACAGTTCTGCTCAATGCAATCAACACCCGGGACTATCAGGTACTACAGGGCCAGTTGCTGATCATGACGATGTTCATGCTGTTCTTCAACTTCTTGGCCGACCTTCTTATTGTTGCTCTGGATCCTCGCCTACGTAAGGGAGGCAAATAATCATGAAAGGACTAATCAAACTACTTTCAGGCAATGCCAAAGCCATGCTGGGCCTTGCTATCATCGCCACCTTCATCTTTGGTGCCTTGTTTGCCCCGGTTATTACCAAACATGCACCCGACAAACGAACGGGGAACCCACATGAATACCCGGCTTTTGTAGTAAAAGCCGCGCAAAATAGCCCTGACGGGTGGGTTGCGACCAACCTGGCTGACAGCAAGCGTACCCTACGCATGTCCAAGGATGCAGACCACGTACTGGGAACAACCCGCATGGGCCGTGATGTATGGTCACAGGTTGTTTACGGGGCGCGTACCTCTCTCGCTGTTGGCTTTGGTGCCGGCATCATGGTGTGCTTCCTGGCAACGGTTATTGGGGTTTCTGCCGGTTACTTCGGCGGTCGCGTCGACGACATTCTGTCGGCAGCCATGAACATCATGCTGGTCATCCCCCAGCTCCCGTTGCTGTTCGTCATTGCCGCCTTTATCGGTCAGGCAGGCCCCCTGACTATCGCCATAGTGATCGGGATGACCTCCTGGGCATGGGGAGCCCGTGTAGTAAGAGCACAGACACTGTCCTTGCGTGAGAAAGAATTCGTCAAAGCAGCAGAGGTGTTGGGTGAATCATCAGTCCGCATCATCTTCGTCGAAATTCTACCTAACTTGATTTCCATTGTGGGTGCCAGCTTCATCGGCTCTGTGATGCTTGCCATCATGACCGAAGCCACGCTGTCTTTCCTAGGCCTTGGCAACCCTAACTCAATTAGCTGGGGCATCATGCTCTACAACGTCCAGACCTCATCGTCGATGCTGGTCGGCGCATGGTGGGAGCTATTAGCACCGTGTATTGCCCTGACATTCATCGCGGTAGGCCTAGCAATGCTGAACTTCGCTGTAGATGAAATCGCCAACCCGCAGCTGCGTTCCCACAAAGGCATGCGCCGCTGGAAGAACATGGCAAAAGAAAACCAGAAACAAGCTCAGGCAAACATCGCGCCTCAGCCAGCCCTTGAAGGGGGAGAGAAATAATGACTGATCCACAAATTTCTATCCGCAACCTGTGCGTTGACTACATTACCGATGCCGGTGATGTACGAGCAGTAAACAACGTCAGCTTCGATATTGGCAAAGGCGAGATCTTTGGTCTGGCTGGTGAATCAGGGTGCGGTAAATCGACCGTTGCCTTCTCGCTGATGCGCCTTCATAAGCCGCCAGCGTTCATCACCGGTGGTGAGGTTCTCTTTGACGGCCACGGCGACATCCTGAAGTTCAACGACATGCAGATGTCAGCATTCCGCTGGAGTGAAATCTCCATGGTGTTCCAGAGTGCGATGAACGCCCTCAACCCCGTCCTGACATTGGAAGAGCAGTTCTGCGATGTGATCATGCGCCATACCGCGATGACACGCCAGCAAGCGGTTCGCCGCGCCGAAGGCTTGCTGGAGATTGTGGACATCCACCCAAGCCGACTGCGTGATTACCCGCACCAGTTCTCAGGCGGTATGCGCCAGCGCCTCGTTATCGCCATTGCGCTGGCCCTGAACCCGAAGATGATCATCATGGATGAACCGACTACGGCCCTGGATGTAGTGGTACAGCGTGAAATCTTGCAGAAGATCTACGCCCTCAAAGAAGAATTCGGCTTCTCAATCCTGTTCATTACCCATGACCTGTCGTTGATGGTCGAGTTCTCCGACCGCATCGGCATCATGTACTCCGGTGAACTGGTTGAAGTCGCGCCATCCAAACAAATTCTGGAGACCCCATTCCACCCTTATACCGAAGGGCTGGGCAGCTCTTTCCCGCCGTTGACCGGACCGAAAACCCGCCTGACAGGGATCCCGGGCAACCCGCTCAACTTGTTGGAAGTGCCAACTGGGTGCCGCTTCCAGGCCCGCTGCAGCAAAGCCCACGACGCTTGCTTCAGCCACGCAACCCAGCTCCGCCAATTGGAACCAGGCCGTTTTAGTAACTGCCACCTATTCAACAAGAGCAGTTAAGGATTAAGTCATAGGAAGCATTATGAGCAAGCCAACCGGACAACCAATTATTGAAGGGAAGAACCTAGTCAAGGACTTCCCGGTCAACAGCAACTCGCTGAAGAAATCCATGATGCGCGCCATCAACGACGTATCATTCAAAATGTACAAAAGCCGCGGACTGTCCGTTGTCGGTGAATCCGGCTCGGGCAAATCCACCACGGCCAAGATGATTGCCAAGATGTACGCCCCAACCTCCGGCCAGATCGAATACTACGGCCGCGATATTGCCACTATCGAGAAGAAAGCCGACTTGATGCAGTACCGCCAGGGGATCCAGATGGTATGGCAAGACCCATTCGGTTCACTGAACCCGACCCATACCATTTTCCATCACGTTGCCCGTCCTTTGCTGATCCATAACAAAGTCAGCAAGGGCAACAAAAAGGAGCTGGAAGAAAAAGTCTATGACCTGCTAGAACAGGTTGGATTGATCCCGCCCAAAGAGACTGCGGCGAAATACCCGCACCAGCTATCAGGTGGCCAGCGCCAGCGCGTCAACTTGGCCAGGAACATCGCTGTCGGTGCAGAGGTCGTCCTGGCTGATGAACCAACCTCAATGCTTGATGTCTCGATCCGCGCCGGTGTCCTCAACCTGATGGAAGAGATGAAGTTCGAGCGCGAAATGGCGCTGCTTTACATTACCCACGATATTGCCACGGCTCGCTACATTGCTGAAGACCTCGCCGTTATGTACGTCGGCCACATGGTTGAATGGGGTGATACCGAAGAGATCATCCACAACCCGCAGCACCCTTATACCCAGTTGCTGGTTTCTGCGGTCCCGGATCCGAAGAAGTCGATCCATGAAAGACTCAAGGGCAACAAGGGTGAAATCCCGCTGTGGACCCCAGAAAGCCTCGGCTGTCCATTTGCCGGTCGCTGTACCCATGCCACCGACCAGTGCCGCGAGCAGTTACCGGGGGTGACTCAACTCTCCGACAACCATTTCGTACGTTGTTACCTGTACGAGAATTGATGGAGGGATCATGCAGCTGTTAATCAACCACTTAGGTTATGAGCAATTTGGCCACAAGCAAGCAGTCGTCCAAACGGCCACTCCCATTAGCATCCAATATGCGGAGCTTCTCTGTGCCCACAGCCAACAACCTATCTTGCAGCTGCCTCTTGAGGCCTGTGGTCCGGTCGATCAATGGCACACAGGGCTTACCTACACTATCGATTTTTCCGCACTCACTGAGTGCGGGAATTACCTATTACGTGTTGGTGAAACCTTGTCTGCGCCTTTTGCTATCGCCGAGGGGCTTTTGATGACTCGCACTTTCAGTGATGTCTTGCACTACTTTAAATCCCAACGCTGCGGCGGCAAGTTTGAACTAGCCGACCGCTCTATTCCGCTTCTAGGCAGCGATACAAAAGTTGATGTTAGCGGCGGTTGGTATGACGCCTCCGGTGACGTCAGCAAATACCTCAGCCACCTTTCGTTCAGCAATTATTTCAATCCACAACAAACACCTATGGTGGTGTGGAATATGCTGACCGCTTTCGAAGCACTGGCAGACGAGCAGGCGTTTGCAGACTTCAGCCGGATACGCTTACTAGAAGAAGCGCTTTACGGGGCCGATTTCCTGGTCAAGATGCAGTCACCAAGCGGTTACTTCTATACCACGGTTTTTGATAAATGGAGTAAGCAAACCGAGCAACGTGAGATCTGCAGTTATGCCCATCAAAGTGGCGATAAATCTGACGACTTCCAAGCAGGCTTCCGCCAGGGGGCTGGGGTTAGCATCGCCGCCTTGGCGGCTGCCAGCAGGCTCCTTCATAGCCCGTCAGCACAACATATCGGCTACCCAGCGACCGCCAGTGACAACTACCTGACGGCAGCAGAACAAGGTTACTGGCACTTGGTTGAGCACAACCAGCAATACCTTGATGACGGTACCGAAAATATCATCGATGAGTATTGTGCGCTGCTGGCTGCGGTGGAGTTATTTCGTGCCACCCGCAATGCAGACTATTTGTCCCAGGCTCGGGACTGGGCAGAGAAACTAGCCAAACGGCAGCATAGCGATGACCAGCAGCACTGTTACTGGTCTGCCAACAATGACGGCAGTCGCCCGTACTTCCACGCAGCAGAAGCCGGTTTGCCGGTGATCAGCCTGCTCAAGTATTTAGCTATCGAGACAGATCCACAACGCCAGGAACAGCTAGGCGATATTGTCGCGAATGCGGTCACTTTTGAGCTCGATATTACCCAGCAAGTCAACAACCCTTTTGGCTACCCACGGCAATACGCCAAACCGGTAAATGGTCAAAAAACCGCGATGTTCTTTATCCCTCACCAAAACGAAACCGGTTATTGGTGGCAGGGAGAAAATGCCCGCTTGGCCTCATTGGCCAGTATGGCATTCCTCGCGGCAAGCTATCCAAGCTGCCAGCCATTGCGCTCACAGCTCAAAGCTTATGGCCAACGGTTGCTCGACTGGCTGCTGGGCCTTAACCCATTTGATATTTCGATGCTTGATGGCCACGGCCGCAATAACCCAGACTACCTCCCGGAACTCGGTTTTTTCAATGCCCGGGGCGGAGTCTGCAACGGTATTACCTCAGGGTTTGACAACGAGCAAGATATCGCCTTCAACCCAGCCCCACACCACCAAGATATCCTCCAGAACTGGCGCTGGGGGGAGCAGTGGATACCCCATGCAACTTGGTACTTATTAGCTGTAACGCTGCAATTTAAGGAGCGACACAATGACTGATCCTATTCGCTATTACGTCGGTGTTGACGGTGGTGGTACATCTTGCCGGGCCCGGATAACAGACATCAATGGACACATCTTGGGCGAAGCCAAAACCGGCAGTGCCAATATTTTGCTGGGGGCCGATATTGCAATGGCTTCCATCATCGATGCCATCGCTACCGCAGCGACAATTGCCGGCCTCAATGAAGAGAGCTACTCCGCCATGTCGGTCGGCCTAGCCTTGGCTGGTGCCGAGCAACAGTCAGCTTGGTATGAATTCATGGCCCAGCCGCACCCGTTTGGTGCAGTCACCCTTAACACCGATGCCTACGGCGCCTGCCTAGGTGCTTGGGGAGGTGGCGATGGTGCCATCCTAATTGCTGGCACAGGATCATGTGGGATTTTACTCAAGGATTCAGAGCAGCACGTTGTCGGCGGGCGCGAGTTCCCAATCTCCGATCAGGGCGGGGGGGCCGTCATGGGCCTTCGCCTCATTCAACAAACACTACTAGCCCATGATGGGATCCGTCCTATCACGCCACTAGCAGAACATGTGCTCAGCCATTTCAACCACGATATCGATGCTATTGTCAGCTGGTCAAAGTCAGCCCGACCATGTGATTACGGCCAGTTTTCCCCGGCCATCTTCGCCGAAGCTTACCGTGGTGATTCCCTCGGGATAGAGCTTCTCAACCAAACAGCTGCCGATATAGAAATGTGGATGAAAGCACTGGTCAAGCGCGGCGCCGAGCAGATCTGCCTGATGGGGAGTATTGCTGAGCGGATCCAACCTTGGCTGATCCCGCCAATGCAGCAGCGTGTCGCCACGCCAAAGGGTGATGCGATGGATGGCGCACTCGCGATGGCTCGCAACAACCACAACCTTTATCCATTATGAGGTCGCTATGAGTTATCGTCTTGATTTAGTCATCATCGATCAGCAACCGGCAGAGTCCCGGTTCGCGCTGACTATTCACAACCTCTCGGATAAGCCTATTTTACAGTGGGCACTGCATTTTACGATGGGCCGTTGGATAAACCATGCCAGCTTAACCCACGGTCAGGTGGAGCAGGTCGGCAGCTATTGTGTCTTAACCCCAGATCATGATTCGCCACTCCTTCCCAATGGCCACTTCTATACTGAATTCACCATTGGCACCCAGCCATTTACCCTACTTGATGATGGGATTATTGATGCCTTTATCTGCAGTGATGACTCAGCATCATTCATCACTCCCCTGCCTGTAGAAATAACAGCTTTAGGCCTGCAGCAGCCTCACAGGGATAGGCACACTACCCTTTTAGAACCTGCTGCTGAGTTGCCAATCATACCGGCACCTCAGCAACTCAAGGCACTGGCTGGACATTTTACTCTCGATCAGCATACCGCTATCTCACAGGGTCCCCACATAGCAGCAGGCTGCAGCCGCTGGTTACAGGCTGAACTAGAAAACCTCCTGCACGAAGACGTCGCCATAAGCCCAGAAGGAAACATCCACTTCCAGCTAAGGGAGCAGATGGCAAGCGGTGCCTATCAGTTACTGGTTGAGCAAGATGATATTTGGCTGCTTGCAAGTTCGGAGGCGGGGTTCTGTCATGCCACAGCCTCGCTGTTACAGATGATCCCTGCAGGCCCCAGCCATTTAGCTGATGCGGCATACCCTATTCCTATGGTCGAAATCTGTGATGCCCCGCATTTTGAACACCGTGGGATGATGCTGGACTGCGCACGCCACTTCCATCCGGTAAAACGTATCAAGTTCTTGCTCGACCAACTGGCACGATTCAAGTTCAACGTTTTCCACTGGCACCTCACCGACGACGAAGGCTGGCGTATCGAAATTGATGCCTACCCAGAACTTACACGCATCGGGGCCTGGCGGGGGCCGAATGAAACCATCGTGCCGCAATTTACCACTATCAGCCAACGCTATGGCGGCTATTACAGCAAGCAAGACATTCGAGACATCATCAGCTATGCAGCTGATCGTGGCATCATGGTGATCCCTGAAATTGATATTCCAGGCCACTGTCGGTCAGCAATAAAGTCACTGCCGGACTTGCTGATCGATCCCAATGATCACTCTGTATACCGCAGCATTCAGGGCTACCAGGACAATGTTCTATCACCAGCACTAAAAGGGACCTATACCTTTCTCACCAATGTGCTTGAAGAAGTCTGTGAGCTTTTCCCTGCTCCTTATGTCCACATCGGTGCTGATGAAGTACCCAAGGGCGTATGGGCAGATAGCTCGGCCTGCCAAGCCTTGATGGACGAGCAGGACTATAAGGATACCAAGGAACTTCAAGGCCACTTGTTACGCTTTGTCGAAAACCACCTTGCCAGCAAAGGCAAACGCATGATGGGCTGGGAAGAAGCGACCCACGGCGACAAGGTGAGTAAAGACACCATTGTTTTCTCCTGGATCAGCGAAGAGGCAGGCCTCGCATGTGCCAAAGCCGGCTATGACGTCGTTATGCAACCGGGTCAGGCTACTTACCTTGATATGGCACAAGGCCACTCCACCGAAGAAGCCGGTGTTGATTGGGCAGGCAAGCTGACGCTCGAACAGGTGTACCAATACCACCCGCTCTCCGAATTACCCGCCAATGATCCGGCCCGCCATCATATCAAAGGCATTCAATGTGCCCTTTGGTGCGAGTTGATCAACAGCCAAAGTCGGTTCGAATACATGATCTACCCCCGCTTGCTAGCCATTGCTGAAATTGGCTGGACGGCACCAGAAAAACGCAACTGGCCTGATTTCTCCGCCCGCCTCGCCGGCCAGTTCGCTTATTTAGACAAAGTAGGCATCAATTACCGTCGCTGCGAGTAAGGCGCAGGACAACGATTACAATAAAAGGATTAAACCACCATGAAATACGGCTTTTTTGATAACGACAATAGAGAGTATGTGATCACCCGTCCTGATGTGCCTGCACCTTGGACAAACTACCTGGGAACAGAAAAGTTCTGTACCGTGATCTCGCACAACGCTGGCGGCTATTCATTCTATAACTCGCCGGAATACAACCGAGTCACCAAGTTCCGCCCAAATGCGACATTTGATCGCCCAGGTCATTATGTCTACCTACGTGATGATGAGACCGGCGACTACTGGTCAATTTCATGGCAGCCTGTTGCCAAAAGTCTTGATGAGGCGACCTATGAGGTCCGCCATGGCCTGTCATACTCCAAGTTCAAATGTGAATACAGTGGTATTTCCGCGACCAAAACGCTGTTTGTACCGAAAGGCGAAGATGCCGAAGTCTGGGATGTCGTTATCAAGAACACATCCGATAAACCACGTACTATCAGTGCATTCTCGTTCGTTGAGTTCTCGTTCAGCCATATTCAATCTGACAACCAAAACCATCAGATGTCGCTTTACTCAGCCGGGACCGAGTACAAAGAAGGCGTCATAGAATACGACCTTTACTACAACACCAATGATTTCGAAGGCTTCTACTACCTAGCCTCTACCTTTACCCCAGACAGTTACGATGGCCAGCGTGATAGCTTCCTCGGCTTATACCGTGATGAGGCCAACCCAATTGCCGTCGAAAAAGGCCAGTGTTCAAACTCAGCCCAAACTTGTTACAACCATTGTGGCTCGCTACACAAGCAATTCACTATCCAACCGGGTGAAGAAGTACGCTTTGCTTACATCCTAGGGATCGGTAAAGGTAATGGCGAACGCCTGCGAACCAAATACCAGAACTTGGAAGAAGTCGATGCTGCCTTTGCCGGGATCAAAGCCCATTGGGATGAGCGCTGCGCTAAGTTCCAGGTTAAATCACCGAATGAAGGTCTGGATACCATGATCAATGCTTGGACGTTATACCAAGCTGAGACTTGTGTCGTCTGGTCACGGTTTGCCTCATTTATTGAGGTGGGTGGCCGTACCGGGTTGGGTTACCGCGATACCGCTCAAGATGCGATTTCCGTCCCGCACTCCAATGCCGCGATGACCCGCAAGCGCTTGGTTGACCTGCTGCGTGGTCAGGTAAAAGCCGGTTATGGCCTGCACTTGTTTGATCCTGACTGGTTCGATCCGGAAAAAGCCGATGTCAAACCCTCAAAATCCCCGACAGTTGTTCCGACACCTAGCGACGAAGATAAGATCCACGGTATCGAAGATACCTGTTCTGACGATCACCTCTGGCTAATCCCGACCATCTGTAAGTATGTGATGGAAACCGGCGAAGAGAACTTCTTTGATGAAGTGATCCCTTATGCCGATGGCGGCGATGCCACCGTCTATGAACACATGAAGGCCGCACTGGATTTCTCGTCAGAATATGTCGGGCAGACAGGGATCTGTAAGGGCTTGCGTGCCGACTGGAATGACTGCCTGAATCTCGGTGGCGGTGAGTCCTCCATGGTCTCGTTCCTCCACTTTTGGGCACTGCAAGAATTTATCGAGCTCGCAAAATACCGTGGCCAAAATGATGACGTAGTGAAATACACAGAAATGGCTGCTAACGTCCGCGAAGCCTGCGAAAAGCACCTATGGGATGAAGAAGGCGGTTGGTATATCCGTGGCCTAACCAAAAATGGCGAGAAGATCGGTACCGCTCAGCAGACAGAGGGACGTATCCACCTAGAATCCAATACGCTTGCCGTTCTGTCGGGACTTGCCTCTCAAGAGCGCGGTGAGCAAGCCATGGATGCTGTCGACGAAAACTTATTCTCCGAATACGGCTTGCACCTCAATGCCCCGTCATTCGCTACACCGAATGATGACATTGGTTTTGTTACCCGGGTCTACCAAGGCGTCAAAGAGAATGGCGCAATCTTCTCACATCCAAACCCTTGGGCATGGGTAGCAGAAGCCAAACTGGGCCGTGGTGATCAGGCTATGAAGTTCTACGATGCACTGAACCCGTACAACCAAAATGACATTATCGAAAAGCGTATCGCCGAACCTTACTCGTACGTCCAATTCATCATGGGGCGCGATCATCAGGATCATGGCCGTGCAAACCACCCTTGGCTGACAGGTACATCCGGCTGGGCTTACTTTGCCGTGACCAACTTTATCTTGGGTGTCCAAACCGGCTTTGCTGGGCTAACGGTTAATCCATGTATTCCTACCGACTGGCCGGGATTCGAGGTGATTCGACAGTGGCGTGGTGCGACCTACCAGATAAAGGTCGAGAACCCGAATGGCGTAAGCAAAGGGATCCACTCTATCAGCCTCAACGGTGAGGCAGTTGAAGGCACGATCCCAGTTCAGCCAGAAGGCACGATTAACACTGTTACGGTCGTTATGGGTTAATACATTTTGGGGCGCCTATTGCGCCCCGTCTAACTACGAGAGAATAGGAGTTCCATCATGATTCAATTTGGAACCGGTGGCTGGCGCGCCATTATTGGGGAAGAGTTCACCAAAGACAATGTTCGCCTAGCAGCCCAGGGGCTTGCAAATATCATGGTTGCCGAGCAGGTAACTGATAACGGTTTTGTTATTGGTTATGACCGCCGTTTTCTGTCAGACAAGGCAGCTGCCTGGTTTGCTGAAGTACTGGCTGCAAACGGGATCAGAGTGAGCTTTATCAATAAGTTTGTTCCGACCCCAATCGTTATGTTCCAAGCCAAAGAGACGGGTGCAACATACTCAGCCTGCATTACCGCCTCGCATAACCCAGCCGACTACAACGGTATCAAGGTCTTCATTGAAGGAGGCCGAGACGCCGATGAAATCATTACAGCGAAAATTGAGCAGCAGGTTGCGAAGCTCACCGCCAAGGACGTCAAGTCGGTAGACTTCGAGCAGGCACTTGAAGACAAACTCATCACCCTGATCAACCCAATGAATGACTTTGTCGATTCCATCATTAACTTCATCGATATTGATGCGATCAAGAAAGCAAACTTGCGGGTGCTGATTGATCCTATGTTCGGTGTTGCCAAAAATGCCCTGCAAACCGTGTTGATCACCGGCCGCTGCGATGTTGATGTAATCAATGATGGCCAGAACCCAGCCTTTGGGGGCTTGATGCCATCACCGAGCGCAGCAACTCTCTACCGGCTAAAACACCTTGTTGCCCATGAAGGTTACGATATTGGTATTGGCACCGATGGTGATGCCGACCGCCTGGGCATCATTGATGAAAAAGGGCACTTCATTCACCCTAACGAAGTTTTGATGCTGCTGTATTATTACCTGCTTGAATACAAAGGCTGGAAAGGTTCAGTCGTGCGCAACATCGCTACTACTCACCTGCTAGACAAGATAGCGGCAGACCATGGAGAGAAAAGCTTTGAAGTCCCTGTCGGCTTCAAACACATTAGTTCACAAATGGAAGCCGATGACTCCCTCATTGGTGGCGAGAGTTCTGGTGGCCTCACAATCCGCGGCCATATCAAAGGTAAGGATGGGGTATTTGCCTCGAGCTTGTTGGTCGAGATGATCAGTGTGACAGGCAAGAAGCTGTCAGAAATGCTTGATGAAATCTATGGCAAGTATGGCTTTGCCTATACCGCAGAAGGTGACTGTACTTTCCGCCCAGCAGAACGCCAGCGACTTTATGACAAGATTTATATCAACAAAGAGCTACCTGATTTCGAATGGGAAATTGACCATGTGAGCTACGCCGATGGCGCTAAGGTCTACTTTAAGAATGGTGGTTGGGCGCTAGCCCGCTTCTCCGGCACTGAACCTTTGTTAAGGCTTTTTGCTGAAATGGAGGGTCAAGAACAGGCAGAAAAGGTTGTTAGTCAATTGAAGGCTTTCCTCAACCTTTAACGCTTCCCCCTTTCTCAGCGTTAGCCATACCACTGCCTTGGCTAGCGCTGGGGAAACTCGTTGAGTCCTAAGGTAACATGCGCATAGCTGTTACATTTCGCAGGCTTTGAGCCTTCGCGGCAAGGGTAGCTTCGCTACCCTTTTTCTTTTTCAGCGATGGGCGATGGGCGATGGGCGATGGGCGAACCCGATTGTCTGAAAAAACTTAACCATGTCAAGATCCTGCTCTTCCTTTAGCCTCTAGCCGCTTTTCCAATGGCCATGCTTCCTCGCTTTTCCTCTAGCCCCAAGCCAATAGCCATTGGCCTGAAACGTAAAAAATACCTGCTATCACTAGCAGGACTTCTTAATTCACTTCGAAGAATTAAACACTTTAGGAAAGGAGGCGCTTTAGCTCTTATGCTTTCCCCGAACCTAGGGCCCGCTCTTCCAAGGACCTTACGTTTTGCCGAAGGCCAAAACGTAAAAAAGCCCAAGTCGTAAGACTCGGGCTTAGTATAAGTGGCGGAGCGGACGGGACTCGAACCCGCGACCCCCGGCGTGACAGGCCGGTATTCTAACCAACTGAACTACC
>NZ_JACSOF010000078.1:0-29878 GCF_014349205.1 Photobacterium sp. BZF1 | reverse complement strand
GAGGAATAGGAACACCTTGGTTTAAATCTCGATGGAATGTTCAACACAATTGAGATAAATATGAAAAAAACAATTATTGCAGTGGCTCTATCTGCAATCACTTTTGGTGCTAATGCTTCAGATAAAGATGAATCAGCATACGTATTTTTAGGCGTTGCCAATGGCAGTGAGTCAACTGGCTGGCAAGCAACTGCTGGTTTTGATATTGATGAGAACTTTGGTTTTGAATCAACCTTCCATTACAATTCAGATGAATACCGTTCACGCTATGTTAATGCAAATATGAGTTGGTGGATGATGTCACTAACACCTGTTGTACATTTAGATATTAACGAAAATATTCGTCTGTATGGTAAGGGCGGCTTCTTTTTCGGTGGCGGCACTATTAAAACATCTACATATTACAGTACAGATGAATATTCAGATTCAACAAGCGGTTTAGCATATGGCCTTGGTATTGACTTCATGCCTGTAGAAAGCGGTTTATCTGCTCGCATTGGCATCGACTGGTATAACATTGGTGATGTTGAAGTTGGTGATTCCACCGTTGATGCTGGCACTGAAAAGGTTGTTAACTTTAATATCGGTTATAAGTTTTAAAATATGAAAACAAGAATTTTATCTGCAATATTACTCCTTTCAACATTGTCAGGTTGTGCCGGCATCGTTTCTGGCGGTGACGATAAAGTTACTATCACAACAGGTAACGCCAAAGATGCTGAAATTTTCCTTGATGGTGAATACCTAGGAAAGGAGCGTGTTACTACCAATATTAATCGCGGTGATACTTATGAAATTATGGTGACAAAAGAAAACTGCGAAACTGCCTATGAACAAACAGGTGAGCGAATAGATGAGATTATCTTTTTAAATCTATTCATTGACTTCGGTATCATCTCTATGCCAATTGACTTCCTATCAGACAATGCATGGAAACCTGATTCAAAACGATATATTGTGACACCATACTGTCCATCAAATTAATAATAACCTGAAAAATAGCCATAAAAGCGCGTGTTCTATACCATGCGCTTTTTATTAAAAAACATTATCGAGACATAAACATATGAGTGCACTATCTTTAGTTGGTAACATTCTATTTTTCATCTTTGGTGGCTTTGTTACAGTATTACTTTGGTTCATTGGTGGCTTAGTTGCACTTATCACTGTTGTAGGTGCACCATTATTCAGGCTTTGCATGAACAACGCCAAGATGGCTTTAGCACCATTTGGAAAAGATGTAGTTAAACTAAGTGATTTAAAGCGTGCTAAAGGTGAAGATCAGCATCATGCGGGCTTGAAAGGAATAGGAGTTGCGTTCAATATCATTTGGTTTTTTACTTTTGGCATGATGCTATTCATCACACATGTCATTTCAGGAATTGCATTGTTTATTCCTATTTTTACAATACCGTTTGGTTTACAGCATTTTAAACTGGCAGTAACTGGTCTATTCCCTGCTGGCCGTCGTGTTGTAACGATTTCTGAAGCAAATGTAATTCATGAAGAATTAGCAAAAATCAAACTAAACATTAATAAATAAAACCCTTAATAATTTTGAATTAAGTATTATTCATGGCAAAAAAGCGATTCATTCATCGTAACAACTGAAGGTGACAAAAAAGTTCGTTCATAAATTCGTACTGCACTGCATCTCGACGCTGTAATGACACTTTAAAGTCATTTTCCAAGCCCACTAAGGTATCTTAGCGGGCTTTTTAAGTTATAAGCTCATCCATAGAGGTGGAACTAATATTGGGTAATCACAGCAATAGGCTGAATCAATTAGCTCTTTTCTTCAGATATAGGAGAATAGCGGAAATTCAAGAAGAGCTACTACACCTACATGTTTAACAAACAATTTGAAGAATCAATCAAAGATTCCATCACTAACATTCAGTCACTGCTGACCATCAACTTTGATAATCCACACCTTAAAATCCATAAGGTAATATTTGATGACTTTGATAAGCCTTGCTTTGAAGTACACATCCAAAACCCTTTGAGCAATAAAGATATGATAGGGTTGGATTTTGAGCAGTTATCGTATTATTTAAAACACCCAAAAGATCTTATCGTTTATTACTACAAGGAAAGGTACATTGACTACATCGAGTGGTTGAAAACCGGTGGGTTAGTTCAGTGTACAGCTATAAATACTACAGGTATTCGGTGCAAAAACTTCATCAGTAATAAAAAGTACAGCTTGCATGAGCATATCAAACTGAAAAACAAAGGCCGGATGTGTTCAAAGCACCAGCGTTAAACCTACGTGGTAATCGCTAAGGGTGTTATGAAAAGGAATAAATAACTCAGGATTAGATAGGAAAACGGCACTACGACTGCGTGCCGTTTCAATAAATAACTACAATTTCGGGGTCGAACCACGAACAAACAGTTCGCTCGGGATATTCATCGCCATTTGTAGAAGCGGCTGCTGCTTGACCAAGGTGTCTATCCGGCTCAAGGCTTCCTCACCCATTCGGGCGTAAGGCAATTCGACCGATGATAGTTGAGGCTCCAACTCTTGGGCATGACTAGCATTGTCATAACCTATCACAGCGATATCCTTGCCTACCTTTAAGCCTGATTCATTAATCGCTTGGTAGCACCCCATTGCCATGTAGTCACTGCAACAGAAAATAGCATCAGGCCGGTTAGCAAGGGCTAACAGTTTCATTGTCTGCTTATACGCTTTGTTCAGCGACCAATCCCCTTCCAATATATTGGCAGATTTAGGCACCATATTGTGATCAATCAGGGCCTGTTTGTAGCCTTCCAGTCGCTGGGTGGAGCAATCCATCCAAGATTCGCCAGTGATAATGGCAATGTTCTTATATCCTTGGCTTACCAAGTGCTCTGTTGCAACATAGCCACCATGCAAATCAGCAGGAAGGATCGAAGGCAAAAGAAGATTGTTTTTGGCACTGCAATTGAGCAATACCATAGGTAGATCAGGTTTGATTTTCAGAGCCAAATCGCGTCGTGTCACTGACGAAGCGTAAATCACCCCAACATAGGTGTCATTACAGCTGATTTCTGCCTGAATTTGCTGCTCGAGATTTGGGTTATTACCAAAGTAGAATGTAGAAATCAGGTAATTGTATTCGCAGGCAGAACTCCAGATGGTGCTGATTGCATCCATAAAAGGATCATGGTCTGAGATAGAGTCCAGAATAAGCGCTATTTTCTTTGGCTCCTGGCTGCGAGAGAAAGATGGCTTCTTGGCATAACCCAGTTCGTCGGCCACGGATAGTACTTTGTCCCGGGTTTCTTCAGAGATCTGGATCGATTGAGATTGGTTGAGTACCAGGGATACCGTTGTCTGGGAAACATTTGCGGCCCGGGCGATATCCATCATTGTTACTTTTTTTGCCATATTTTCTTCATTGTGCCCGCAGAGATTGAGAAATATTACCATAATATCCGCACCTTGGCATTCACTCTCCTGCTTCGAACTCTGTACCATCCAGGTTTCTCACAAAGCTAAATCCAGTCCAAAGCCCCCCCCCAACGAGAACGAGTAGTTATCCTTAACCTCACACCCCAGATAATATTATTAGTAAACTTTAAAAGGCAAACCCTATCCCTTGAAAGCATTAAAAACCATGATAAGCAAGGTTGTAAGTGTGCTCATGATCTCTCTTCTACTAAAGATCCATGTCAAACTCGTGACAAAAGTCATAAAGGTGAAGCTAATATTTTGATCAATATGACTAATATTATTAGCATTTAAAACATCAAGAATGAAAGATGTGAATTTGGGCCCAAAGGCTCTCCCTACACCTCGGAAAATACATGGAGTTACAATGAATACTGACTCGAACAAAATCGCCATGGCAAAGATATGCCTGGCCTACTTTTTCTATAACTTCTTTTGGTCGCTCAGTTCCGGCTCGCTGTTTGCCGTTTGGCTCAATGACCGAATTGGTATCGATGGCTCGCAAATTGGTGTGTTGTTCGGCCTGCAAACCGGTTTGGCGGTTCTCTTCAAACCTGCGTTTGGCTATATGCTGGACAAATTGGGGCTGAAGAAGCACCTGATGTATTTCATCGCTGCACTTAGCTTGTTAATCGGTCCTTTCTACATTTATGTTTACGGCCCACTTTTGTCAGACCCTTCAACCTTCAAGTTCGGCGTACTCATTGGTGCCATCTACCTAGGCTTGCTGTTCCAGGCAGGTAGTGGCGTTATCGCCTCTTACAGTGAACGCTTTGCACGTTGCCATGACTACGACTTTGGCCTAGTCAATGGCTTTGGTATCGCAGCTTGGGGACTTTCCGCAATCCTTGCCGGCTTCTTGTATAACATCAATCCAGATTTGATCTTCGTGGCCTGTAGTGTTGCCGCCGCATTGATGCTGATGTTTATCGCAATGCTGAAAGTCAAACATCTAGACGATGCCGACAACCACGTAATTTCTGCTGAAAAAATTGAAAAGAAAGATGTCATCAAGCTACTGAAAAATCCAAAAATGTGGGCCTTCATGACCTACGCAGGTACTATTTCAGTGGTGTTCTGGACCTCAATGTCGCAGTTTACCCGCTACTTTGTCAGCTTCTTCGAAACACAAGAACAAGGTATTACCTTTAGTTCCAACATGGACGGTATCACAGCCTTCTTCCTGTTCTTTGTCAGTGCCGCCGTACCGTTTGTTATCAAGAAAATCGGTGCCAAGGGCAGCCTTATCCTGACCGCTTTCGGCATCACATCCTTCTTGTTAATCATTGGCTATGCCGGGTTGGGCGAGAAGAATATCTACATGGCTGTTTTCGCCAAACTACTGTTCGGTATCGTTAACCCACTGCTGATTGTTTCTGTCTTTGCCTACATCGCAGAGCAGTTCGATAAGAAAGTGAATTCATTCACGTATATGTTCGGCTTCCAGGTCGTCAATAACATCTTTACGGCTATTGCAGCACCGGTTATGGGCGTTATGTACGACACCCACGGCTTTGCCTGGAGTTACATCTACTTCGGTCTGTTTGCCGCAGCCGCCACTATCCTGGCCTTCTTTACACTTAGCAGCAAAAAAGCCGCTGTTGAAAACAATCAAGAATCGCTGGCAACTGCCTAAGCAACAATATGGAAAAGGGTATGTCGATGCCCTTTTCCTTGAATCCAATGCTCACCAGCATCCGATGAGGTTTTACTGTGTCTATTTCAATGATTGAACCAACACAACAAGTGTTTCCCCTCAAAGAACACCGTTTATTCAATATCTACCGTGAATCCCTTCCCAGTGAGATCACGTTTCTCAATACCGATGGATTTATCAGCCCTGTCGGAGACGACAAATACGGTGTACGTATTGTTAGCTACGCCAAAGATAACTTTTACACGGCGACAAACCTTGAGCCTGCAACACCATGGGACTGGAGCCAGCTTCCCAATTTCAGCTTTGCCTTTGATGCGTCAAACCTTACCAGCCACTCGACTCAGGTGTTTATCAATATATTCAACACCCAGGGAGAAATGCACAGCCGTTCAATCACTATTCCGGCTAGCCGCGACACAAAAACCTACATTACCGAGCTGAAAGGTGAATACCTCAAGGGGAAAACCAACCATTACTCTGGCCTGAGATCCAACCCAGCGCCGATCAACACCCCATACGAATATGCCACCTGGATGTGGGGGGCTATCAACATGGATTTGACCAGTATCAGCAAGGTTGAACTTAGCATCCATGGCTCACTGCTGGACCATGAATTGGTATTGAGCAATTTCCGACTCGTCCTATCACCACCAGCAAACCCCGAATACCTAACCGGCATCATCGACCAATTCGGCCAAAATGCCAATGTCGACTATGCCCAGAAAATCCATTCCGAGGAGCAACTTCTTGCACTTAGAGATGTCGAGTTAGAGGCTCTTAAATCCGGAAGAATGGCCCAGCGTTCCCAGTTTAGCGGCTACACGGGTGCTGGCAGATTTGACGCAACGGGCTATTTCCGAACCGAAAAAATTGACGGTAAATGGTCGCTGATTGACCCTGAAGGTTACCCGTACTTTGCTACTGGCATCGATATAATCCGTCTGGCCAATGCCTACACGATGACTGGAGTTGACTACGATCACAGCAAGATCGAACAGCGTCAGGCAGATGACCTTACCCCTGAAGATTCCATCGAGAAGGTTACTGTATCCGACGAGGCAAAACAGACGGCTTTTACTGCCAGTGACGTGCGCAGGAATTGTTTCAACTGGCTGCCAAGTTACGACGACCCGCTAGCAGAACATTATGGTTATATGCGTGAATTGTGGGAAGGGCCGACAACCCAAGGGGAAACCTTTAGTTTTTATGCTGCCAACCTACAACGTAAATATGGCGATAGCTACCGCGACAAGTGGAGTGAAGTCACTATAGACCGAATGCTCAACTGGGGCTTTACCTGCTTGGGTAACTGGGCGGCTCCTGAATTTTACCGCAACGAAAAGATCCCTTTCTTTGCCAATGGCTGGATTATTGGCGATTTCAAGACCGTCAGCAGTGGTGATGATTTCTGGACAGCGCTACCCGACCCGTTCGATCCCTTGTTCGAACAACGTGCAATCGCGACAGTCCAGCAGGTCAAGGACGAAATCCAAGATTCTCCTTGGTGTGTCGGCGTCTTTATCGACAACGAAAAAAGCTGGGGCCGAATGGGCACCATCGAAGGCCAGTATGGTATTCCTATCCATACCTTAAGCCGTGATGCCGCTGAGTCTCCAACCAAAGCCGTCTTCATGACAGTGCTGCAGGGTAAATACCAAACAGTTGCTGCGTTGAACCAAGCATGGGCAAGCGACTTTGCTTCATGGGAGGTTATCGCCAAAGGAATCAAGGGACTGGCGCATAACGATACCCAACTCGAAGATTACGGCCTCCTGCTAGAAACCTATGCTTCTGAGTATTTCCGCATAGTTAGCCAAGCGGTAAAAGCCGAACTGCCCAACCATCTATATTTGGGTGCCCGCTTTGCTGACTGGGGCATGACTCCGGAAGTGGTGCGTGCCTGTGCCAAACATGCCGATGTGGTCAGTTATAACTACTACAAGGAAGGCTTGCACCCAGAACCTTGGAAGTTCCTCGAAGAAATCGATATGCCAAGCATTATTGGTGAATTCCACTTCGGGGCCCGAGATACCGGCTTCTTCCACCCGGGGTTAGTGTCGGCAGAAAGCCAGGACGAGCGTGGCGAAATGTATGAACGTTACGTTCAGAGCGTCATTGATAACCCATATTTTGTCGGCTGCCATTATTTCCAATATATCGACTCGCCAATTACCGGGCGCTCTTTTGATGGTGAAAACTACAATATCGGGTTTGTCTCTGTGACCGATGTACCTTATGACGGCATGGTGAATGCCGCGAAAACCATTAACAGCTCGCTATATCAACAGCGCTTAAACCCGCTCACTAAATAATATTTTCAACGGATTACACCTTGGCCTCTTAGGGGGTCAGGGATCCCTGTACCTGATTTTCACCAAGGAACGATGATGAACAGAACACAATTAAAATATGCCGTACTTTCCGGTTGTGTATTATTTGCCTTATCCGCTAATGCTAATGAAGATGGCTTTAGCTTTCATGGCTATGCCAAAGGCGGGATCGGCCTGACCAATGACGATATTCTAAATCAACGCGGATACGACTGGGCCAACAACGGCATGAATATCTTCCGCCTACCCGGCAATACCTACACCAACTCGTCAGGTGGGCGGTTAGGTAATGAGGCAAACTGGCTAGAATTGCATTTTGGCTACGGCTGGGCGCAACAGAATGATATGGATTGGGCTATTCATTCCAACATCGTCCACGGTGACGGTGGTCTGGCCCTTGACGAGTTGGCTATCAACACTGCCGGTGTGATCCCGTCAAACCCCGAAGCAACCATCTGGGCCGGTAAACGCTACTTTAATCGGGTAGAAACCTTCCTGACCGATTCGCAATCCATGTCCAATGACGGGTTAGGGTTTGGTATAGAAAACTATGACCTCGGTTTTGCCAAGCTTCACCTTGGTGTGACCCGCAACATTTATGAAGAAGCCCCAGCAGACGGCTCGGGGGAACTGGTTGCCCTCACCAGCTCACTCTCGTTTATCGAATTGGCCGATAAGCTGACGCTTAACCTCTATGCTAATTTCGGTACCCCTTTCGGGCCGGATTCTGAGAATAAAACCGATGACAAGCCGAATGCCTACCAGTTCGCGACCAAATTTCTATTATTGAGCGACAGCGGTTACGACGAACTCTTTATCCGATATTCCAAAAATGCGTCTGGCTCTATGACCCGAAGCTGGGAAGCCCTACCCGATTACCAAATCGGTGGCTTCTGGCAGGGAATCCACCCCCTGACGGATAACTACACCCTGTCTTACATCTGGCAGCATGAAACTGCCAATTTCGATGAAGATGCCCGTCGCCGTAATGATATCAGAGTCAAAAACTCACATTGGAACGCATTCGTTGCCCGTAACACCTATGCATGGAACCAGAGGACTTCGACCGAACTGGAGCTAGGTTACGAGTATATCGATATCACCGCAGAGAGTGCCGGCGATGATGGCACCAATTCCGGATACAAAGCCACCCTGTCACAAAACCTGCATCTAGGCGGTAATTTCTGGGACCGACCTGTCATCCGCTTCTTTGTTACCTACGCCGAGCAGGATGTCGAAACACTGGCTTATGACCGTTGGGATGTCGACCTGAACAACGGGATCACAACGGGCAAAGCCGATGCGTTGACCTTCGGTGCTCAGTTCGAAGCTTGGTGGTAAGCCTTTGGGCCATCGTTTGATGGCCTTTTTTATGATTAAAAAAGGAAAATACAATGCGGACCCGTAAAACCAAAATCGCGGTATTAGTCTCGTCACTGACCTTGTCGGCAACAAGTGGGCTGGCCCTTGCTGATAACACTGCCCAGCAAGTACCACAGGACAACGGCTCTTCTATAACTTCTCCCACTAACGCTATGCTACCGCTAACCCATGTAGCAAGCGAACATGCCACACTGAAACCATTAACCGACCCATCGGGGACAGGGCAATCAAACGCGTATAGCATCTCTTTCGATGGTGTTTCAGAAAACAACCAGAATACCCTATGGCCCAATGTAAAATTTACCTCTGAAAGTGGAACATGGAACTGGAATGCCAAGGGTAGCTTAAAACTCAACATCTCCAATCCAGGAGACCACACTGCAAACGTCATACTCAAGTTGTCTGATAATCAGGGAATAATGGGGAGTCCTGACAACCAGCTTAATTTCTCCACCAGCATCGCCCCTAACCAAACAGAAACAGTAGAAATGCTCTTCAATGGCAGCCAGCGCCAATTTGATGGTTACTGGGGAGGGGAGAAGCTCAATCTTAGGCAGTTAGCCGAATTCCAACTTTATGTCCAAGGCCCAGCCAAGCCGCAAACAATCAACATAGACAGCATCGAACTTATCAATGCAACCGGCGATTTTATTGCCGCCCAAGAGCGAGTCATCGACGCAGGTCCCGTTCCGACCCTCGCGATGATTTCCGACTTCACCCAGGTATCTGCAAAAAATATCGTCAATAGCCAAAGTACGGCACTTTTTCAGCAGCAAAGCAAACTCGCTGTAACCTTCCCGGCAACAGAAGCCTACCCCAACCTTATCCTCCAGCCCGAACAACCTTGGAATTGGTCAGAAAAAGGTAAGTTCAACCTTGCATTTGATATCGCAAACCCAACAGATGAAACCATCCAGTTGTTCTTCCGTGTCGATCAGGCCAAAAATAGCGATCAGGGAGGCACCGCAGATGGGGTAACAGATAGCTTATCTGGCTTTGCCACACTCAGGCCCAACAGCGACACGACCTATTACCTTTCACTGGCGCAATCAGCAGGGACGATGACGTCAGGCTTACGCAGCGAACCACCGAAACGCTCTTATGATGCCCATGCCATCAGCTTTGGTTGGGGAGAAACTGACCTTTCAACCAGCCATATCCATAGCCTGCAGCTTTACCTGCAGAATCCGACCAAAGATGCAGAAATAGAACTTAGTGCAGTCCGGCTCATCCCTGACCTTGATGCCGATGTCACCCGCTACCAAGGTATCATTGATCAATATGGCCAATTTACCGGTGATGAGTGGCCTGAAAAAATCCTTAACGATAAACAACTTCAAACTGCTGGCAAACAGGCACTACATCAACTCGGAAAAGCCACGCCAATGACAGACAGCTGCCAATATGGCGGTTGGAAAAATGGACCGAAACTTGAAGCTACGGGCTTCTTCCGCACTGAAAAAGTTGACGAAAAATGGACACTGGTCGACCCTGAGGGCTGCCTGTTTTTTATGACGGGATTGGATAATGTCAGGATGGACGATACGGTCACCATCACCGGTATCGACTATGACGAAAACGATTCAAAATCAGCAATTATCGCTTCACCGTTACGCCACTCAATGTTCGAATGGCTACCGGATCGCAATGATCCTCTGGCGGCGAATTATGATTATGCGCCATTTGTCCACTCTGGCGCTTTGAAACGAGGCGAAGTATTTAGCTTCTACCGTGCCAACCTGATGCGTAAATATGGCACTGAAAAACCCGAAGCGATGCAGATCTGGAAACAAGTCACCCTTGACCGTATGACCGACTGGGGCTTTACCAGTTTGGGCAACTGGATCGATCCAATGTTTTATGGCAGCGAGCGCATCGCCTACCAGGTACATGGTTGGATCAACGGCAACCACAAACGGATCAGCACAGGCAATGATTACTGGGGGCCTATCCACGATCCTTTTGATCCGGAGTTTATCCATAGCACCCGCGAAATGGCCAACGAAATCGCCACCCATGTTTCGGTTGACGATCCTTGGTTAATTGGCGTATTTGTCGATAACGAGATCAGTTGGGGCAATGTGATGAACGAGGCTAACCACTATGGCCTTATCATCAATGCATTAAGCTATAGCTGTGAGGAAAGCCCGGCCAAGGCCGCATTTAGCCAACACCTAAAATCGAAATACCCATCGATAACGGATCTAAACCTTGCATGGCAAAGTGACATTGCATCGTGGAAAAGTTTTGATCGCTCCTTTGATCATCGTTCAGCCCTAACACCGGGAATGCAGGAAGATTACTCTGAACTGCTACAGATGTTGTCCGAGCAATACTTCTCCATCGTCCAAAGTGAGGTCAAGAAAGTGTTACCTAACCACCTATACCTAGGTGCACGGTTTGCAGACTGGGGAGTAACGCCAGAAATTGCCCGCGGCGCGGCAAAGTACGTCGATGTAATGAGCTATAACCTATACGCCAATGACCTCAATGACAGCAAAAAAGCCCACTGGAAAGACTTATTGCCTGAATTGGATAAGCCGAGCATGATTGGTGAGTTCCACTTTGGTGCCACCGATACCGGCTTGTTCCATGGCGGAATTGTCAATGTCGCGAACCAATCTGAGCGGGCCAAGATGTATCAGCACTATATGGATAGTGTGGTGAGCAACCCCTACTTTGTCGGTGCCCATTGGTTCCAATACCTGGATTCACCAGCATCGGGCCGGGCATGGGATGGAGAAAACTACAATATCGGCTTTGTCACAGTCGCCGATGAGCCCTATGTCGAACTGATTGAGGCAGCTAAACAATTCAACGCTGAGCTTTACCATAAGCGCTTCGAAGGATAGATACACTTTTAATCTACAAGGAACAAAAAAAGAGGCCGTAATTATGGCCTCTTTTATTGTTTATACACCGAATGAAAATTAACGAAAATCAGTATTGGTCGATTCACGGATGTAAAGCTCACTCGGCAAATGAATAGATTGTTGTAATAAAGGCTGCTGCTTTATCAGGGCATCGATACGAATAATCGCCTCCTCGCCCATTTTGGAATAAGGTAACTCGACCGAAGAGAGTTTTGGCTCCAACTCCAGCCCTAAAGGCGCATTATCATAACCAACGACAGCAATATCTCTGCCCACTTTAAGCCCTTGCTCTTTTATGGCCTGATAACACCCCATCGCCATGTAGTCACTGAAACAGAAAATCGCATCGGGCCGCTTCGGCAGTGATAATAACTGCAAGGTTTGCTGGTAGGCGCTTTTCAAAGACCAGTCACCTTCGACAAGGTATTCTTTTTTAGGGATCATGTTGTTATCAAGCAATGCCTGCTTGAACCCAGCAAGGCGTTGCTGGGTCGCTTCCATCCAGCTTTCTCCCAAAATCGCCGATATATTATTGTAGCCTTGCCCGATCAAATGCTCTGTCGCTTTATAACCACCGTGTAAGTCAGCGGGCATAATGGAAGGCAAGTTCTCTTCTCGGCAAGTACAGTTCAGCAGTACTATCGGAAGATCCGTTTTTATTTTGACGTCAATATCCTTTCGGGTCACCGATGATGCGTAGATAACGCCGATATACGAGCTATTGCAGTTTATCTCGGCTTGGATCTGCTTCTCCAAGTTTGGGTTATTTCCCGAGTAAAACGTTGAGATAAAGTAATTGTGCTCCCAGCCACTATCCCAAATAGTGTTAATAGCATCTATGAATGGGTCATGATCAGAGACTGAGTCCAAGATCAGGGCTATTTTCTTGGGTTCATCATGCTTTAAGCTGGCTACTTTTTTCTTATATCCCAACCCGGTAGCCACAGATAACACCTTATCCCGTGTTTCTTCAGATATCTGCACCGTATTGGAGCCATTCAACACCAATGAAACCGTTGTCTGCGAGACATTGGCTTCCCGGGCAATGTCTATCATTGTTACTTTTTTCGCCATGTTTCACTCTTTCAAAAATAGCAATGCCCGGTATATCACCGGGCAATATGATTACTTACTATCGCGATTAATGCCCAATGGAAAAACCATTCAAGCCACCGCTTTTTTGGTACTTACTGCTTTGATCTTGATATAGAGGATCGGGACAATAAACATCAATACACAACTGTTGCCAATAACAATTGATGGATCCTCAATTTGTAATCCATAGATAATCCAAAGCGAAACGCCCATGAAAAACATAATATACATAGGTAAAGATATACCGGATGTATCCCTTGTTTTCAGTGTCTTCAACGCTTGTGGAATAAAGGATACGGTCGTGAAAAAGGCAGCAATCAAACCAATGCTTACCATCGCTCTCTCCTTACATTGCCGTTTCCAAAATGCGCTTCGACCACGTAAGGTCCAGGTCGCCGGTTTCAGATAGCGCCGTCATATTGTGTTTTTCCAACAAACCCAATACCGGCTCCACATCCTTGAAGGTATAACCGTAATCGGAGAAACGTGTTTTCAGGCCAAGCGAGCGGAAGAACTCTTCTGTTTTGTCGATGGCCGCATCAATACGCTCATCATCAGTACCTTCGGTGATATCCCAAACACGCTCTGCATACTGGAGCAATTTCGCCGCTTTCTGTTCTTTGCGTACTCGCCACAGGGCAGGCATGATAATCACAAGACTCGGAGCATGGGCAATACCAAACAAAGATGTCACCTCATGGCCGATCATGTGAGTCGCGAAATCCACCGGCACACCAGAGCCAATCAAACCATTAAGCGCCATCGTTGAACACCACATCAGGTTCGCACGGGCATCATAGTTTTCAGGTTGCTCCAAGTTATCCTGCGCCACTTCGACCAAGGTACGCATAATACCTTCGGCTGTACGGTCCTGGAAACGTCCCTCAGCAGGGAATGTCACGTACTGCTCGGCAGTATGGATAAAGCTATCTGCAATACCATTGGCAATCTGGGACTGCGGCAGCGTAAAGGTATAGGTTGGGTCCAGTACCGAAAATGCCGGGTAGGCAAAAGGCGATGAAATACCCAACTTGTCCTCACCATGGCTGATCACCGCATGAGGGTTCATCTCTGAACCGGTTGCCGGCAAAGTCACCACTGTACCGACTGGAATATTTTGCTTGATGCGCTCATCGGTCATCGGCGTGACATGTAGAATTTCCGCCTCATTGCCGATAAATGCCTCATTATGGGCAGCAATCGAAATAAACTTGGCGCCATCCATGGTTGAGCCACCGCCAACGGCAAGAATGAACGTCACATTCTCTCGACGGACAATCTCCACAGCTTCCATCAGGATTTCAAATTTCGGGTTGGACTGAATTTTGTCGAACTTGATCACTTCATTGGCAATATTCGCCAGCACTTTGTCCAGAGTACCGATTTTTTCGATGATCGAGTCATATACCACCAGCACTTTCGCTTCTGCCGAGATATAGTTCGCCATGTTTTCCGCTGCCCCTTCACCAAACAGAATCCGAGTCGGGTTACAAAAATCAAAATTGTTCATGTTTGCCTCATTAATTAGAGTTTTGGAAAGTGCCAGCACTTAAGATTTGGCGTTTAACTTTGTATTTACAGATGAAGTTCCAGTTCCAGCTCGAGTCATATTTGTGGCAGAGTCCCCACTTGCCCAATCCGGGTGACTGCTGGGTATTCTCTGGATTCGGGTCACGGTAGATACCAACCGCCTCAGGTGCCCCTTTGATATGCGACATAATTTGGAAATTCAGCCCATCTTCCGCAAACTGGATGGTATTTTTCTCTGGACCATCCGTTGTGATCAGCGAGGCGATACCACCGTTGTAGTGCCATACGGCTACCTCATGGCCACTATTGCTGATTGGATTCAGTTCTGAACGCTGGTAAGGCCCCAAAATATTGTCGGCAATAGCCACACCGTGCTTGATTTCGCGGCCGCCCATGTTCATACCTTCACCCATCGCTTCACCCTTGTAGTAAAGGTAAAATTGGCCGTTGAAGAACATCAGGCAAGGATCATGGACTTTGTGGCTGTCAAAACTGCCTTTCTTCTTAACGATAAAGCGGTTGTCTTCATCGCCATCCCATTCTCCATCCATTGTTGGCGACAGGATTGGCGCATCCGATTTTTTCCATGGGCCAAATGGAGAATCTGCTTCGGCAATCGCAATGTGTTCGAACTGGCGATTGACATACGGATACTGGACCGTTTGGTAGACCAGGTAGTAACGTCCTTCATGAACCAGAATTTCTGGAGTGAAGCAGGAACGGTCATCGTAGGCACCTTCTGGTCCACGCTCGATGGCGACGCCCTGCTCTTGCCAGTACTCGCCATCTTCTGAAGTGGCATGCCAAACTTCGGTCAGGTCCCACGGGAACACTTTGTCTTCTTTGTTTGCCGAGCCGAAACCCACCGTTTCGCCTTCACCTTTGGTGTACCAGCAGTGGTAAAGCCCCTCGACTTTGATCACTGCAGAAGGGTCACGGCGGATCACGCCTTCTTCAAAGGCGAAGTCTCCCTTTAGTGGCTCTACATCAAACTCAATCAACCACTCTGGCCCGCGTTGGTCATAGCCCCGCTCAATAGCACGCTGACTAGCAAGACTTAGTTTATTCGCCATCTTTGTTCCTCGTTATTACTGCAACCCAGTTGCCTGAGTCTCTATTAAACTATTTACTAATATTATTAGTCAATTAATACACTAATATTATTAGCGCACCTAGACGTTGATCACATTTCAGCGGCTGTATAACCGGATTTCACTGCCATCAACCTAGGGATAACTCTCAATCTATCAATCGAATTGAATTAATTTGTGACCAGATCAGCCTCGATATCCTCGATGCTCTTGTTTTTCGTTTCTGGTAGGACTTTGAGCATGATGACCAAACTAACCAAGCCTACAGTCCCGTAGCTCAAGAAAGTATTTCCGGCTCCGAAGTGTTCTAACTGCCAAGGGAAGAACTGCTGGACAAAATAGCTGGTCAAGCTGGTGATTAGTGCGGCGAAAGGTATTGCTATACTCCTGATTTTATTCGGGAATATTTCAGAGAATATCACCCACATAATAGGCCCTATAGAGAAGTGGAATGCGCCAAGGAAAAGGAAAATACCAAATAGTACATAAGCAGCATTGATATTGATGGCTGACTCTATGATTGGTCCTGTCACCAGCGGCAGTTCATTCGGGCTATAGAGTTCGGCAAGGTCGGCTTTAAACTCGACATCGGACGAGTATTGCTTACCCATCAATACTGTTAGCGGTTCTGTCGATACCTGTTGCTGCTGCAAGCTCGCAACCGACTGCTCATCGAGTTGATAGGTTGCACTGTGGAAACCGTACCAAGATGAACCATGGGCAATCACAATCAATGCCAAGCCTGCCAGGGTCAGTTTGCGGCGGCCCAGTTTCTCTATGAACAATATCGCGACAATGGTAAAGCTGACATTGACGATACCGACATAAATTGTCTGCATGAAGCTACTTTCGACGCTCATACCAATTTGCTCAAACACTACTGGCGCGTAGAAGAGCACCGCATTGATGCCGATAACCTGCTGGGTGATCGCAAAGGCGACTGCAATAAATAAAACCAAGCGCATGCGGCGACTGAACAGATCTTTTACCTGTTCGAACAAGTTATTGTTATCGCCAGAGACGGTTTGCCTTACATTCATGATGAGGGGTTCAACCTCATTGGCCGGGACAATTTTCTTAAATACTTCGCGAGCCTCAGTAATACGCCCTTTGGAAATCAACCAACGTGGTGATTTCGGCACTTTTACCAGCAATACAATCCAAATCACGTTAGGGATCAACTCGAAGCCCAACATGTATCGCCAAACTGTCTCGGGCGTAATAAGGTCAACCACCCCGATGCTTTTAACCAGTAAGTAGTTGACAATAAAAGCGACAAGGCTACCGATGGTAATCAACAACTGGTTGATAGAAACAAACTTCCCCCGCTTGTCAGCCGGTGCAATCTCACCAATATACATCGATGAAATCGACAGCGAACAGAATGCCAAGCCACCGATAAATCGCCCTAGCAGCAGAACCTCGTAGCTGCCTGCCAGCGAAGAAATACTTGATGACAAGGTATACAGCACGGCTAATCCAAGCAGCACATTTTTACGCCCATATTTGTCGCACAGCGTTCCTGTAATCATCAGCGCAACAATCGCGCCAATACCAGCAATACCAACTACGCTCCCCACCTGCATACTGTTAAGGCCAAATTGGGCAGTAACAAAACGCACGACTCCCGAGATATTTGCAGCATCTAACCCGAAGACAAATCCCCCAAATGCACTTATCAGCGCATATTGGGTTACTCGTCGATCATGACTCGTTTTCATAAATCCTCTCGATACCTATTGTCTAAACCTTGCAACTAATAATATTAGTAATATTTAGTGAAGATGCTGACATAGCTATTAGTAGAAAACATCGATACAAGTCACATTTGCTTTAGCGATTAGTTAGAGGGAATGGATTGCCGACAAAAACTGAGCAGCTTGTCACAGAAACCGATAGCGTTAACCCGCTCACACGATCTTAGGATATGGGATACCTGAGTGATTAATCGTGACGATTTCAGCCGAACCGCCATGCCAAGATAACTGCCAACGTGAACAAAACGACAACTACAAGACATGAGGTCAATATGAAACCCACCGCTTTGGCAGTAGTACTTTCAGGTATCCTATTAGGTGGCATTGCTAATGCCAGTGAACACAATATTATTAATAACCCTGGCTTTGAAGATAAGGGCTTGGGCTGGAGTTATTGGTTTGCCAACATCCGCAGTGACGGTGCTTTTGATGGCACTTACCGTGGCCGTATTGCCATTGGTGCAGGGCACCACATTAGCCAGATCATTACCGTACCGGAAACCGCCTATTATGATCTTTCTGCGTTTATCCAAAGCGATAAGCAAGGCGGGAAGTTCGGTTTGAAAAACCTTGCCGGCGAAGTGTTAATCTCGGGTAAGATTGGCAAAAACAAAGAGTATTCCCTCAACAAACTCAAGCATATCGCCCTCGAGCAAGGCGAGATCCTCTCGGTATTTTTCTCGGGTTCGGACAAAAGTGCAGTCAGTATTGATAACGTTTCACTGACCAAGTCGAAGAAAGACAAGCAACCGAAATTCAACCAGATCGTCCAGTTTAACGTGGCGGAACAATCTGGCACCACCACAATCAACCGCAACAAGCAGCGGATCGAATTTAGCGTGCCTTATGCGACAGATCTTAGCCAGCTAACCATCAGCAACTTGCTGGCCTCACCCGAGAGCCAAACCAGTTTGCGCCAAGGCGATATTGTTGACTTTACCAAACCGGTCTCTGTTTATGTCGTCAATGAAAAGGGCAAGGCAGAAAAGTGGAAAGTTACCGCCATTGAAAGCGAAAAAGAAGTGACTATCGCTTCATCCAACGCAGCACTGGAAGATTCCTTCAATTGGGCCATCGATAAGACCAAGCAGTTTGTCATGACCGGACAAAGCGGCCTTGTTAACCGCGACGAAAATAACAACGACGGCAGCGGTACGGCAGATTACATCCCCTCTTACTGGGCTGGTTACTTTGATCGTACTGCCTTCTATTCACGAGATTTTCTTCACCAAGCTAGCGGGGGTTGGCTTGCCGGTTTAGGCGCTGAAAACCTTTCAATGTTCCAGACGTTTGCCCGCCACTCAACCGAGCCGCGCAAATGGTACACCTTATGGGCGATTAACTTCGACGGCACACCACACACGATTGATTACCACCATGACGATTACTTCGTCCGTGAAGTCCCGGCCCAGTTCGAGTTTGTCGAAAAAGCCCTCGAGCAATACCGCTGGACCGGCGATGACCGCTACATCTACGATCCAGACCTCTGGCAGTTCTACACCAAGGTACTGACTGACTATATCGCGCTGCACGATGATCAGGAGCCGAACGGTATCGCCGAGGGTTACGGCGGGATCTTCGAAGGCTCCGCCACCTACAACGAACGCGGGGAGTTTCCGATTGAAGCCGGTGACGGCATCGGTTCACAATACCAAGCTACGGTCGCCTACGCCGAAATGCTCCGTGCCCGAGGCGAAGATAACCTCGCTGACCAATGGAAGGAAAAAGCCGTTGAGCTAAAACGCTTCTTCAACGAAGAATGGAGTATTAAAGATCCGGCCAAACCGAATGACAACTACGTCAATATCATCCAGAAAGACGGGTTGCGCCTGAATGATTTCGGTAAGGAAAACAGCTGGTTCATGCCGATGAAACTCATTACAGAGCCGGGTAAGCGCAATAACAAATACCTCGATTTCATTTCGGCCAACCTTGGTGAAGGCATTGGTTCTACCCCAGAAGCGCCGCACAATATTGAGGCCTATACCTATATTCCGGAAACCTACTTCCCATACAACCAAAACGAGGAAGCCTGGAAATGGATGAACTACATCATCAACAAGAAGGATCTGCCCCATGAGCGCCCAACCCAAGGCACCAATGGCGATTACCCTGAAATTTCCTTCACCTTCATATCCAACACCATTGAAGGTCTAATGGGTATTGAGCCTAATGCGCCCGAAAACCGCGTGGTCACCGCTTCCCACCTTCCGCAAGATGTCGAATGGTTGGCGGTCGATTACCTACCTATGGGTGAGCACGAACTAGCAATCCGCCATGACGGGCTAACAGAAACCAGCTTGACCAATACTTCAGAGCAGCCTCTTGAGTGGGAAGCGCGCTTCTACGGCAAACATGACACTATCACCGTAAACGGTACGGCGATGAAAGCGAAGAAGAAAAAGATTAATGGCGTGAAGTTAAGCTACGTCGTATACGAAGTGCCAGCCAATGGCGAAGCGATAGCGAGTGTGGCGAAACTATAAACTTTCAGGTTTCTAGATAATTAAAACATCAGCCAGCATACATATATGCTGGCTTTTTATTTAAACATAGTGAAAATACGCAGCCTCTCACGATGTCTTAATGCACCTAAGTTTTCCTTGTGAGTGCGCGTATACACTCAAACGACAGAGCCAGCACCAGCATGCCAATGACCAGTGAAAAGCCCACTCCTGCGATGTAATCGAGCTGTTCAGGTGTTATCCCCAAAAATGGATCACTACCCTCAACCTTAACGTTCTGGTGAAACTCTGCGCGTATTTGAGTGACTTGCTCTGGAGTTATGATTATGTCTTTCATAGTGCTCATCATTTTTCAATAAAGACATCATAAGTTATAGCTTATACAACAAGTAAACCCATACAGGCATTTTTTGCCACAGGACACGTAAAACTCCCCAATTCACCAATGATATTTCTGCCTTTCAACCTAAAAATAAAAAACACTGTTTACATTGTTTCATCATATTGTATAGTTGCGTCAACAAGTTGACACTTAATACATATAACAATGAATAATAAAGGCTTTACACTAGTCGAAATGGTTGTGGCCATTGTCCTACTAGGTATCATCGCGGTTACAGCCGCACCACGTATTTTAAGCACTCCAAGAGATGCTCGGATTGCGACTTTAGACGGGTTTATTGGGGGGTTTGAGGCTGCAAATTCAATTGTAATATCTAAGGCAATGACTGCAGGTGTAGAGCACTCCATAACTCCTACTTTGATTCCTGGCACTAATATTACAGTTGTTCAGAACCAGATGGATCTTGATGTTAGCAATGTTGCTGAGTCTATGAATGTGGATGGGTTCAATCTTTTCCAGTTAAAATTAGATCCATCAAAAGGTACTGGCTTTGCTGTCTACCTTGGCGAAGAGAAAGCACCAAGTGAGATTCGAAGGCATGAATGCAAAATCGTCATTTGGCGATTTAAAGACAATGACAAGAACGGATTTGTATTAGGAGATACACAAGTGATTAAACAATACGATGGTTGTTAAAATATCCTTGTGATGAAACTACCATCTACTTTTGTATCAAAGCTAGCCGAGTTTATATAAATTATCCAACATTTAACTACTTCAATAAACTCATAACTAATCAAAGAAGCCCCGCGAGGGGCATCCAGTGATTAATTAAACGTCCTAACCGCTTTACCCATACCTTTGTAACTGTACTGACGACTGCTGTAAGGAATAAAGGCAGACTCACCGGCAATCAGGTTAATCTCCTCGCCTTCGCTTTCCAGCGTCAACTTACCTTGAAGGCACATAATAATTTCAGCACTGCGGACAAACTCGGTCTGCGGTTTGTCGACCAAGGTAATCACATCCACTTTGAAGTCATCAACTGGGACGTTGTAGCAAATTTTGTTGTCTTTCACCTGCCCTTTCAGCCTCAAGTGTTGGGCTGGGATTGGTTCGAAACGGGTGTTTTTCAGCAGCTCTTCAACGTCGATGAACTTTGGCGTCAAACCTGCACGCAGTACGTTATCCGAACTTGCCATGACTTCAATACCCGTACCTTCAAGGTAGGCATGTGGTGTTTCAGCATCAAGGTACATGGCCTCGCCAGCTTCTAGGTCAATCACATTGAGCATCAAAGGAGCAAACAGACCAACATCATTTGGGTACTCTTTAGCAAAGCCAGCAATCAACTCAAAAATAGCTTTTGCATCGGTCGTTAAGCCTTTTGAGCCGATATTTTCCATTAGTTCGGCAATAGCAGCCTGCTTTTTCTCACCGGTAAGGGAAATCACTTCACGGAAGAAAGCTGAAAGCTGGATAGGCGTTGGGTTGGCTTTTAGCGCCTGAACATCTTCTGCCAACGTTGGGCAATTGGCTTGCTCGAAAAGCTCTACCATCTCGTTAATCACGCGGAAGCCGTTCATCGCCTTATAGTTGGTCAGGGCGTAAACCATCTCTGGTTTATGGTTAGGATCTTTATAGTTACGCTCAGCAGCGTTAAGTGGGATCCCGGCAAGGTTCTCACGGTGATAACCTTCTTCGGCTGCTGATTTTTTCGGGTGTACCTGAATTGACAGTGGCTTAGCGGCTGACAGCACTTTTACTAAATATGGCAGTTCGCCAAATTTATCGTGGGTATAACGGCCCAGTACGGTTTCAGGTGACTGTTCAATCACATCCGAAAGTAGCTGGCTTTCGCCCTCACAAACAATGCGAGAGCAGCCATTTGGGTGAGCCCCCATCCAAAGCTCTGCTTGCGCTTGGTCATCTGGGTTAGTGATGCCGAACAAGGCCGTCATCGCAGTTTTGCTGCCCCATGCATAGTTTTGAATTACATTACCTAGCTTATACATATCATCGTTATCCGGATAAAAAGCTGCCGGGCAAGCCCGGCAGAAAGTTGGAAATATTTCACGTAGAAAAAACGAATAGCTCTCAGGCACTAACAGGGCTCATCACAACCTGCTAGCATATTGCATGAGATTAGAAACGCACTCGGAACGTCTTAGCCTGACAAGGACGTAGTTCGCCGAACTGACCGGCTTCATAGCCTTGTTCTTCAAGCTCCACTTCGTCCATGCGAGTTTCAACCCACTCAGTGATAGGACGGCTGAAGCGGATACCGTCAGTAATGGTCTCTGTCTCCGACGGGTTGTAAACACGCACGATTAGCGCACTCTCATCTTCCGCCTTCTTCAGTACACTCAGCACTGCACCTTGCGTGCCTTTCTCTAGTAGTGAGAAAGTCAGTGGCTGGTTCTGCTCACCCACATTCAGTTTCATCGCATTGTATGGGATCTTGTTGTAGCACTGGATAGGCGTCACATTGTCACGCGCCATTGCCATGACATTAGCTTCAATGTGGTTGCCCACAAAGCCACTCAGGGTGAAGTTACATACGATCTTACCGCGCACCTGTGAATCAGGCGTTGGGATCTTGATACCCGATGGACGGCCAGGACGCAGAAGAAGTTCTTCTTTACCCAATACACCCACACCGCGAAGCAACGTTAACGCGAAGGTATCTTTTTCTTCGTTGCCTTTAGAAGAAATTACCTCGAACTCACGTAGGCCGTTGCTCATGATAGCCATACCTGCTTGACCACTCTCCAGCGCTGCAAAGTTCATCAGCTGGTAAACAGGTACTGGCGCTTCTTTCCAACCGTCTTTTTCCCAGTTTGCCATTTCTGGGTCGTTAACTGGACGGGTGATCAAACCAAATTGGTTATCGGCGACTACAGTCTTAGACACGAACGGGGTTGGAACCAATACACGTACACGATGATCGTCAGCTTGGTTGTCCAGCTCCATGCGTACTTCAATGCGGCGAGAGCCTGCTTTTAGCACCACTTGGCAATCAACATCCACATAACCATCTTGGTTGGTACGCTCTTCACGGGCTTGCAGGTTGTCAGGTACATCCATACGTAGCTTGATGCTGGCAACTGACTGGAAACCTTCATGTTTGATGTTGGTTTCAACCTTGAACTCATCAGAGTACAGCAGCCACTCTTTACGAGATGGTGAGTAGTCGTACTCGTCACCGTCATCAGAACCATCTTCCAAGCGAAGCACCTGATCGAAGGTTTGTTCAGTTTCCTTGTCGAAGATGGTTAGCGTACCGTTGTCATTGACATTGATACGGTAGAACTCATTCTCCATCAGGTAATCTTTCTGCTCGGCAACCTTCACTTTACCTTTGGTATTACCTTCGATGTGAAGCGTGGTAAAGCCCATTGCCGGTACGATGTGCTTGATTTGAATATCGTATTCTACGAATGGGTCGTAGTTTCCGTAGTGAACGATCTGGCGGTCAATCTTACCTGGATCAATCACACGCTGATCTTGGATGTAGTACTCGACTTCATGGCCGTGCTCATCGAAGATCTTGAACTCTTGCGCACGGATAGTGATAGTCGTGTTAACCACTTCCTCACGGTCGTATGGCGATAGGTTGAACATCGCTAGCTTGTCACAACCTTCACGGGCTGGCATGTGGTCAACAATCTTACGTTTGTAGAAGTTGATCAGGTTAGTCGCCATGTCATCGGCAAGGATGTAACGGTTTAGGATCTCGGCATGTACTTTATCCGAGCAGCAGCAACCAATTGAGTCGTGGGCATGGTTCTTCATGCTCTCTTTCCACATTTTTTCAATCAGACCGTGGTGATAGTCAAAGCCCAGCGTCCAGGCAATCGATGCTAGCGGCTCAAGGATGTTTACGATCTTGTTTTCTACTTCAGCGTGGATCAGTTTGATATCCATACGAGTAGAAGAAATCGTACGGTGAACGCGCATGTATTTACCGTCGTTGAACTCGCCCTTTACAGTATCAAGCTGGTCACGAACTTCTTCGATACGCTCAAAGACTTCTTCAAAGCGGCTCATCTTGAATTCGCGGTCAGGGTAGATTTCACGTAGGTTGTCCATCACCTCGAAGATATCTTTCTGGATCGGCATCTGGTCATGGCCGTTAGGAAGCAGGATATCTTTAGTTACCGATGGTTTTTCCAATACTGGGAAGTATTTGTCCAGACGGGCACGTAGGCCTTCTTCGTCTTGTGGCAGGTATTTACCAATGGCGTAACCCAGCGGAAGTACCTGTGCAGTCACTTCGCTGCCGTCGTTACTCTGCCACACAAATTCAGTTTTGTTGGTACCGTGACGCTCAGAACAACCACGCCAGAACATCGCGCGGTCAATGCCAAAGCCGTTGTAGATCATTGGCAACTGTGAGCTCATCGAGAAAGAGTCTGGCAGGTAACCGATTTTCATGGCTTCGCCAAAGTTCATGCAGTCTCGGATGCCGTACATCATGTTACGAACGATAGATTCACCCGCAACCTGCATGGTGTCGGTTTGTGAGTACCATGGACCGATAATAAGTTTGCCCGCTTGTACTTGTTTGCGTACGCGCTCTTCGTTTTCAGGCATGATAGCGAAGTAATCTTCCAGAACAGCTGTCTGGCCATCAAGTACATAGAATTTATATTCAGGATCTGACTCAAGGCGAGTCAGGATTTCTTCCATGTTGTTTACTAGCAGAATTCGTGATTCTTCTGTAGTGAAATACCATTCACGGTCCCAGTGCATGTGAGGAGTAATATGAACGCGGGAAGTAGCCATAATAATGTACCTGATAATCTTTCTTTAATGTCGGGCGCAGATTCCCTGCACCCGATGATTTAGAGTGTTGTCAATAATGTGACGTGATTCGTTAGTTGGGGATTAAGCGTCAGCGGTCACTTTAAATGTGCCCTTTTTTGTCGCGTGTGCCCTCCAGCTCACTAGCATCACGGTAGAGATAGCAGCACCAATTAGCGCGGCACCCAACCAGATACCCGCGGCCATGAAGCTACCGATACCCGCATCGTGAAGTAGGAACATTGAGAAGATACCTGCACCCGGAGTTGATAGACCGATACCCGCCGCACCTACGATGGCACCTGTTACCATTGAGCCCGCAAGGAATGAGCCGATAACACGGATTGGGTCTTCAATCGCCATTGGAATAGCACCTTCAGTGATACCCGCTAGGCCAAGTAGCCAAGTCGACTTACCCGTTTCGATTTCGAAGTCTTTGAATAGGCGTGGTGCCATCATGGTAGACGCCGTTACTGTAAAGGCAGATACCATCTTCACCGAGCCGAAGATTGCGTACGGACCGTATACACCGTTAGCCATTGCACCAAGGCAGAAGGCGTAAGCCGCTTTGTTTACCGGGCCACCCAAGTCGAACGATACGAAGATACCGATGATTGCGCCAAGCAGTAGTGCGTTAGAGCCAGATAGGCCATTTAGCCAATCAGTCAGACCTTGGTTCAGCATGGCTACCGGCTTACCGATAACAAACAGCATCAAGCTACCAACAACCAGCGTACCGATCACAGGGTATAGGTAGAATGTCAGGAAGCCATTGAACGCAGGGCTAAGGCGAACGTTCTCTTTCACCCAGCGCATCACGTAACCGGCAAGCAAACCACCGACAACACCACCAAGGAAACCAGAGCCAATCATGTTTGCAGCAAGGCCGGCAGCAAAACCTGGGCCCAATGCCGGTTTATCGGCTAGGGAATATGCGGTGTATGCTGCAAGTACCGGTACCATCAGGGTGCCTAGCAGGCCGCCACCGAGTTTGCGATACATATATAGCCAAGAGTTTTCTGTTGCGTAGAGTTCTTGCAGATCAAAAATCTGGGCAATCAAAACGGCAACCGCGAGAACCGTACCACCCGCAACAATAAGAGGAACTGCAAAAGAGATACCGCTTAGCAATGCTTGCTTAAGCTCGGTCTTGAATGGGACTTTCTTCGGTTTGTCTTCCGTGGCAGCAACACGCTCTTCACTTGTACCCTGCTTCGCCGCTTCCATCGCATCGTTCAAGATACGCTCAGCATGACGGATTGGCTCGGCTACAGGTGTTTCTACACGAGGGATACCATTGAAGCGCTCGATTTCTTTAATCGCCACTTCAGCAGCAAAGACAACAGCATCAGCTTTGTTAAGCTGTTCAGCCGTTAGACGGCCTTCAATGCCATTGGCGCCTTGCTTCTCGACGTGGACATTGATGCCCATTTTCTTGCCGGCTTTCTCAAGGTATTCCGCCGCCATATAAGTGTGGGCAATACCTGCAGGGCAAGCTGTAACACAAACGATAGTTGGGTTGTTTTCATTTGTATTAATGTTGTCTTGTTCTTCCTCTTCTCCTGCACCATCAAGAAGAGTCATCAGTTCTTCCGCACTTTGTGCTTTGAGAACAGCTTCACGAACATCATCATCAACCAGCGTTGTAGTTAGCTCGGTCAACAAATGCATGTGGGTTGAACCGGCTTCAGCATTTGGGATGGCAATCAGGAAAACAAGGTTTACATCTTCATCTTCGTCTTCATCAATGCCTTTCCATTTAAGATCTTGTTTTAGTGTCGCAACTGCAAAACCGGCTTCTTTAACCGCGTCAGTCTTGCCGTGTGGGACAGCTAGGCCTTCACCTAGCGCTGTAGGGCCTTGCTCTTCACGGGCAAAAACTGCATCAAGGTAAGCTTGCTTATCATGCAATTTGCCTTGTTGATCCAGTTTGTCTGCCAGAGCATGGATCGCTGCTTCACGACTTTCAAATGTCGTTTGGATTGAAATCAGCGACTTATTGGTAAGGGTAGTCAGTTTCATCGTCGTCCTCTGTACCGTCATCCAGGTGGGCGTGTATCGCCCTTAGTTGTATTAATACAAATATGATACGTATTCTGACGATGTGTTCTGTGATCTCATTCACACAACCTTACAAATAGGTATTATTATTGTATTAAATTTCAGTTCAGCTTGTATATGACAACTTTGAATGACGCGATAAATACAGGTAAAATACAGGCATTAGCTAACTATAAATGTATAGGGCTAGCTTGAAGCCCTAACTATAAGCGGTAATTAACAGATTTGCCTTCCAGAGGAGAACGATGTGGCACGCCTTCCTATGTATCGTCAGATCGCTGACGCAATAAAGGAGAAGATCCAATCCGGTGAATACAAGCCGGGTGAGGCCTTGCCGACTGAAGCACAACTGCGAGAAGCCTTCTCCGTGAGCCGGGTGACGGTTCGCCAAGCCTTAAAACTACTCGTAGAGCAAAATGTGCTGGAAAGCATCCAAGGAAGTGGGACCTATGTGAAAGAGAACAAGGTCAACTACGACATGTACGAGTACTCAAGCTTTTATGAAAAGCTTAGCCACCTTGATGTCAAAACCCACAGTGAGATCCTTGCGTTCGAAATCACTACCCCTGCCCCTGCGATTGCCGAGGCATTGGAAATCAATCAAGAAGACCGGATCTTTTACGTCAAGCGTGTCCGCTTTATTGACGAGAACCCAGTAACCCTTGAAGAGACCTGGATGCCCCTTTCGCTATTCCCGGACCTCACCTATGAAGTGATGCAGGGCTCGAAGTACGAGTTCATCGAGGGAACCAAGAAAATGGTTATTGACCGCAGCGAGCAGGAAATCATTCCTGTACTGCCGCCTCAAGAAGTAGTGAACCAACTCAGCATACCGGCTGACCAGCCAATTATTGAGAAAATCACCCGAGGTTATTTAGTAGATGGCACAGTTTTCGAGTACAGCCGGAACTACTTCAAGTCATCGGATTACAAGTTCACCTTGGTGGCAAAGCGTAATCATCATTACTAAATGACCTGTGCGTCAAATCAAATAACCTCAGCTCTAGTTCGTAGTAATATGAACTAGAGCACAAATTCCTATCACAGCTTCCCTGCATATTTCATCCTTGAAAAATTCATTCTCTATGACATAGAAAGCACCCTAAAAATCAATGACACTAGTCCCAAAAGGATAGTGTGAGAATGAAGGTTAACTACATTTAAGACAATTCAAATTGATCATGGATAATAAAAACTGAGTCACGTAGTAACACGGTTTGCTAAGACATTTCCCCTTTCAAAACACTTTCTTTGCTGTCAGTTCTACAGTGGTGAGCTGCATTTCTAGTAAGGCAATCTCCAAACAAGAATAGATCTTAAAGTATGATCTAGAGCAAAGCTTAAACACATTAAAGTCACTATATATCATTATCAACAAAAACCTTGTAAATGATATAGATATTTATTCACTAGCCGTATAATACTAGTCCCATAAGTGAGTAAACAAACGGATAAGGGAACTTATGTCAACACTAAGGAAATACCTATTCTGTTTAATAAGCAATGATTTACAACAAGCTTCAATTATTAAAAACATTATCACTGAGCTCTATCCCAAAAACAGCCAATTTTTTGTGACAAGTGACTTATCGTCGGTAAATAATATGAAAAATCATATATTACTCGTTGATTACAGAGCTATACTGACACAGGAAGTCACTGAGATAGACACTTCAGTTAACAATAACTCTTGGCTTGTTATCAACATAGACAAAACTTGCCTACTATCATCTGTATTTTGGATTGAAAGTGGTTTTTGTGGAGCACTTTACGAAAATCAAACAATTGTATATTTAGCGAATGCATTAAAATGCATTTTGGAAAAAAATGAATATTGGTATACGAGAAAAGAACTTACAGATGCTGTGAAAAGCCACCGACAGAAATACATTTCAAGAAACAAAATTATTAAGAAAAATGTAAGTCGATATCAATTAACAAAAAAAGAAAAGAATGTATAACTCTTTTTTGTAGTGACACCAATAAAAATCACACACAGTACTTTATCAGGTTGTATACCGTCAAACCCACGTAACGCACATGACAAATTTTTGAGTGAATTCCAGATGACTCCCTCTTAAAGAAAAACTTTTCTAAGGCCATAGAAAATAAACATAATTATGGCGATGAAATCAATCGAGAGATGTTATATCAAATAATTAAACCTTTCGATCATTCAAATAACAACATCAAATCATCCAAAGGTATGCTCCTTCGTCATTATATCCTTATTAGTACCATTTCCAAATTCACTACTGTTATCTATCATACTTTGATAACTCAGCAAAATGAAATCTTGCTTTTTTAAGAATAAGGCTTTTATGTAGGGGTTCGCAAAAAAATCTCCTTTATTTAACCTATATGTCACCGCTGCTTCTGTTTGGGAAACAACAACACCATAAATTGATAATAGAAGATACTTAATAGCAGGAATTGTTGCATGCATTTCAATTATCTGAACTTCACAAAGATTTTCCAGTTCTGCCAAAACACTACTATGTATATCTGAATTCATTCCTGCTGCACAAATATAATAGAAAACGCCATCAATCAGACTATACATAACATGACCTACTAGCATACTATCATGGTAGTAACATTTTACTTTTGCATGCCGTAGTCCCTTCCTTTCTAAAAAATCATCTAGTTTATCTTTATGCCTTACAAAAAAAGCATGTCGTATCTGAACTTTAGTTGCCTCATCTAGCAGCTCCCAATCAAGATCTTGCGTCTTATTCACTTTTAGCGGGTATATCGTTAAGTGAGGATCATAAAACATTTCATTTTTTAATGATCGCTTAAGAAGGTTTAATTCTGAATTTGAGTAACTATAATCGATATTAAAATACGTTGCGACTCCTACTCGTCTAGTTAAAGATGGTAAATTATTTCCCTTCTCCCAATTACTAATCATTGGCTGATTTATATTTTCAAATAATTTATGACTTTTTGATAGAGAAATAGATAAATCATGCTGTGATAGTTTTCTCCTAGTTCTTAACTTTTTTAGTTTGTTGGAAAAATTATCACATGAAAGGCATACCC
>NZ_JACSOF010000077.1:0-29902 GCF_014349205.1 Photobacterium sp. BZF1 | reverse complement strand
TCAAAAGTGTTTCCGCAGCAATATTTTGTTACCCGCAGCAAGGTTTCTATACAGAAAAAGGGTACCTGATCGGGTCGTGATGCTGGTAGCCAACTACCTCGAAGTCATCCATGGTAACCCAAGTTTCCAAATCTTCCAGCGATTTGATGTCAGGGTTGATCTTCAGCTGTGGTGACGGGAACGGCTCACGCTTGAGTTGGACATCACGCATCAGCTCTAGCTGATCTTCGTAGATGTGGGCATTGACGATCTTGTGGTATGCCTGTCCCGGTTTGTGGCCGGTGATCTGGGCCACCAGGGCCAACAGGGCAAAAACCTGAATTTGGTTGAAGTTCAGCCCCAATGGTACATCACAAGAGCGCTGGTAGCTGGTCAGGTGAAGGGTATCACCAACCAAAGAGAAAGTGTGGGTGTGCATACACGGGCGCAGACAGCCCATATCAAACTCACCTGGATTATAGAAAGTCAGGATCTCACCACGGTCATCAATGCCTTTGCTCAGGTTATCGATGATTTTACGCAGTTGGTCGATCGTGCTGCCATCTGGCTTTTGCCAGCTACGGCCCTGTACGCCATATACACGGCCCATGTCATCCTCACCTTTACGGTGCGGGTTTGCCAGCCAAGCCGCATTGTCGTTGGCATTCATATCCCAGGTCTTGGTACCCAGAGCACGGAAATCTGCAGCATTGTCGTAGCCGCGGATATAACCCAGCATCTCTGCAATCGCCGCTTTCCAGAAGCTCTTGCGGGTAGTGATCAGCGGAAACTGGTTGTTGGCAACATCATAGTTCAAGTCGGCATTGATCACCGTCAGGCATCGCTTGCCTGTACGCTCGTTCTCAACCCATACTCCTTCGTCCACAATGCGCTGGCAAAGCGCGAGATACTGTTTCATGGTTCCGCTGGCCTTAGTTCAAAATTTCAAGTGCGGCTAATTCTACACGAAACCACAAATTATTCAGGGAGAGATTATCTCCAAACACAAAAAAGGCAGCCCTCGGGCTGCCTTGTTATCATTTGCTTGGAATTAGGCTGTCTTGCCCTTCGGCTGGCACTTGTAGGCCCACAGCATCATCAGGGCGCCACCAATGACCATTGGCAGTGACAAGATTTGTCCCATGCTGATCCAGCCGCCGAACAAGCCAAGGTGTGCATCCGGTTCGCGGAAGTACTCGACGATAAAGCGGAAGCTGCCATAACCGAATAGGAACAAGCCTGAGGCCGCACCGGCTGGGCGAGGCTTACGGATGAACACATTGAGGATGATCATCAGCACCAGGCCTTCAAGGAAGAACTCGTATAGCTGAGAGGGATGGCGTGGCAACGGGCCTCCCGTCGGAAAGACCATTCCCCATGGCGAGTCAGTCACCCTTCCCCATAGTTCACCATTGATGAAGTTGCCCAATCGGCCAACCCCCAACCCGAATGGCACCAACGGCGCAATAAAGTCGGCAACGTTGAAGAAGGTGCGGTTGTTCTTGTAGGCATACCAGAACATTGCTGCAATCACACCGAGCAAACCGCCGTGGAATGACATACCGCCGGTCCATACCTTGAACAAGTACAGCGGATTATCCAAAAACAGTGGGAAGTTGTAGAACAGCACGTAACCTATACGGCCACCCAGTACGACACCGAGGAAACCGGCAAACAACAAGTCGCTGACCTGCTCGCGGGTCCAGCCACTACCCGGTTTGTCAGCCCGGCGGTTGGCCAACCACATGGCAAATACAAACCCCAATAAATACATCATGCCATACCAGCGGATGGCTAACGGCCCGATCTCAATCAACACAGGATCAATATTCGGAAACGTTAAATAACCTTGGCTCATCAATTTTATCTCTATACTTCACAGGCAATATGCCTATGATGACTACCCCATAAACATTTTGATACTGACAAACAGTAAAAAAACCGCAAATATTTTCTTTAGTACTGGTGTTGGCAAATAGCTCACCCAAGCGGCACCAAACCGAGTTGTCTGCATCGAGACCAGTGCAACCCCGAACAATGCAGGCAAATAGACATAGCCCAAGCTCATCGGTGGCAAAGCCTGCTCCCCTACTCCAGCCAGGACAAATCCAGTCATCCCCGCAATGGCAATCAATGCACCGGAAAACGAGGCGCAGCCAATGGCCCGGCGCATCTCAACCCCATGCCAATTGAGGTATGGCACAGTCAAAGAGCCACCACCAATACCGGCTAAACTGGACACTACACCAATCACACCACCTGAGCAGAATGTTCCCAGACCACCAGGTAAATCACGCTGGCCACTTAACCGCATCGACAGCAGCATTTGTGTGGCTAGCAACAACACAATAATGGCAAAGATTTTCGGCAGCATCGAGGAAGGCACCAACTCAGCGACAAAACTGCCCCCCAGCCCACCGATGACAACCCCCGGCGCCAAACTGCGAACAATGGTTAAATCCACATTGCCTAGCCGAAAGTGATTTCGGGCCGAGGAGCCCGATGTCAGCACTATGCTGGCAAGGGAAGTCCCCAGCGCAATGTGCATTACCAAGTTAGCTTCGATACCGACTTGAGGCAGTAGCCAGACCAGCGCAGGTACCACCAGCAAACCACCGCCGATACCCAGTAGCCCCGCTAAAACCCCAACAACCGCGCCAAGCACCAGACAACAGCCAAACACCCATAACTCGTTGCCATACATAGACAAAATGTCGGCCATACTACTCACACCAATGACAACACAACAAGGCTACTTACCGGCACGGATAAAACCGCCCAAACCATGGCCATCAACAAACTCAATCGTATTGCGCCGCACTTCATCAGCATAGGTTGCTGATAGGGCGAAATCTGCCAACTGCTGCATATCACTCACCGATACATGGCGTAACATATATTTTATCTTTGCCACATTACGGGTATTCATACTCAGCGAACGGTAACCCATCCCCACCAGCAACAAAGCACCAATAGGATCACCGGCTAACTCGCCGCAGACACTGACCGGCAACTGTAACTGCTGGCTCACGTCAATAATATGCTTGAGTGCATGGATCACTGACGGATGCAGTGCATCATAGACACCGGCAACCCGAGAATTGTTCCGGTCAACAGCCAACAAATATTGGGTTAAGTCATTGCTACCAACAGAAATGTAGTCCACCCGCCCTTTCAGGACCGGTAACTGGTAGAGGATGGAAGGGACTTCAATCATGATCCCGATACGCGGCCTACGCAGTGTATACCCCTGTTCGGCAGCTGTTTTCGCCACCTCGGTATAGGCCCGCTCAATCAGGGTCAGTGACTCGTCCAGTTCGGCAATACCGGAAATCATCGGCAGCAGGATATCCATGTTGTCATGGCCAATACTCGCCTTGAGCATCGCCCGGACTTGGATCAAAAAGATTTCTGGGTGATCGAGGGTAAAACGTATTCCGCGCCAGCCAAGGAACGGGTTGTCCTCTTCAATCGCCAGGTATGGCAAGGGTTTATCCCCACCAATATCCAAGGTTCGCATCACCACCGGTTTACCGCAGTAGGTTTCGAGGATCGACTGGTATTGCTGGGTTTGCTCTTCCTCAGAAGGGAAACTACGCTGCAGCAAGAAAGGCACCTCTGTACGGTACAAACCCACGCCATCAACCCCCCGGTTAACTGCGATACTGGTATCGGCACTGAGACCGGCATTGAGAAAAATATTGATCCGCTCGTTATCCAGCGTCGCCGCCGGTTTATCCAGTCCGGTTTCAACCACGGCGGCTAGTTCTTGCTCTTCCTTCTGTAGGCGAAGGTATTCAGCCAGCACATGGCGGTTTGGGTTGACCAGAAGATCGCCCCGGTAGCCATCAACAATAACCTGACTGTTATGAATTTTCTCCGGTACAAAATCAACACCCATTACCGCAGGGATCCCAAGCGCCCTTGAGAGTATCGCAGCATGGGAGTTAGCCGCCCCTTCTTGAGAAACGACGGCAGCCAATTTATCGCGTGGCACACTGGCTAGCATGGCCGCAGTCAACTCGCGGGTCAGCAACACCACCGGCTCATCCCAAGCATGCTCGGTAACTTCTTCGTTAGCCAAAAAGAACAGCAGCCGCTGTCCGAGTTCACGGATATCTTGAGCCCGTTCTTTGAGGTAGGCATCTTCCATGTTGGCAAAACGGGCAGAATAAGTTTCGACCACTTGGCGAATCGCCCACTCGGCCAAATCCCCCCCCGCGATCTTGTGGAACAAGTCCTTGCGCAGCATGGGATCATTGAGCAGGTGGCTGAACAAGTCGAAAATCGCCAGCGTTTCTTTGTGCAACTCACTATCGAAGCGCTTGCGCAGGCGACGGAATTCAGCACTCGCCAGTTCGATGGCAATACTCAGCCGTTCTTGCTCTCCCTCCCGATCCAAACAGGAGGCAGGGGAGACCAACTCTAACCGAGGTTGATTATCATCCCACCAAGCACGGGCAACCGCGACACCGGTCGATGCCGCTGAACCAACCAAATGCAAGCCATTATGTTGATCCGGCCACATCCCCTGCGCCTTGGCATGGGCCAGCAACACTGCCAGCTGCGCCGCCAGGGTAACCATGAACGACTCTTCGCTTTCATCGAACTCACGCTGCTCACGCTGCTGGATAACCAACACACCCAAGACCTGGCGCTGGTGAATAATAGGGGTACCAAAAAAGGAACTGAAAGATTCTTCCCCGATCCCGGGAAGATGTTTGAAATGGGGGTGATGGCGCGCGTCGGCGACATTGATTGGTTCGGCCCTATCGGCAACCAATCCCACCAGGCCCTGCCCAAAAGGCAGGCCGACATGACGGTGGGGCTTTCTTAGCCCCTTGGTTGCCATCAAGGTAAAACGCTGTCGCTGCTGATCAGCAATGTACACCGAACAACACTCGGTTTTCATTGCCTTGCAGGTGCTGATCACCAGTTGTTCCAGGGCATCAAGCAGACTCGGGGCAGTCGCCACCTTTTCAACAATTTCTCTTAGTTGCGTCAGCATAATCCGCCCCGCTCCCTACCAACTGGCCTAGCCGCGTTTGCCCCGGCGCTTTTTTCGTTCTTTGCGCTCTTTAAAAGGCATGGCTATGGCAGCAAATTCTTTTAATGCTCTGCGATAAACATCTCGCTTGAAGGACACAACCTGACGCACCGGATACCAATAGCTGACCCAACGCCAACCATCGAATTCAGGCGTGCTGCCACGCTGCATATTCACCTTTGACTCATCGCACTCTAGACTGAGCAGAAACCATTTCTGCTTTTGCCCGATACAAACTGGCTTAGAATCCCAGCGCACCAGTCGCTTGGGTAACTTGTAGCGAAGCCAATGGCGGCTTGACGCCACAATACGTACATCCTTCTTGGTTAGCCCTACTTCCTCGTAGAGTTCCCGGTACATAGCTTGTTCAGGCGTCTCACCCTCGTCTATACCACCTTGCGGAAACTGCCAGGAATGTTGTCCATATCGTCGAGCCCAGAATACTTGGCCATGGCTATTACAGATCACAATACCCACATTTGGGCGGTACCCATCGCCATCAATCACTGGACGACCTCAATTAAATCTCTATTAATAGTGATTTTTTCACAGACAACCCAATGGGTAAACAAACATTGTTATTTATCCTTCTATTTTCCTAGCCAAGCCTCATAATCTGGATAACTTTTGACTTCTGGCTACTTTATAAACACCACAATGAGACCCAGCCCACATTTATACACGATTTCTGTGGATAGAATTGTGAAGAAGCCGTCAATCCCGCGGGTTACTGTTCCATACTTGATAGTAGACATGCCATAAAAAACCATTTCAACCAAATAAAAAAACCTTTATAAACATAGGTTAATTACAATTTCATTAATGTTCACACTCCATTGTGACAAGATCATTTCTGCCACAACTTTAGATCGGTCAAAGATCAACCAGCCATCATTTTATCCACATCAAAAAGCAGCAACCACTCAAAAAACCATCACACAACTGCTCAAATTAGCAACCAACCCCTGTATAAAAACACATATTCAACCAAATAAAGTTTTTTCGCCCATTTAGCTGTGGATAACTAGATAATAGGATCCTCGGATGCAGCTATGGTAGGATCGCCTGCCACAAACAAGGTAGACACCATGCAACCGACGCCGAAGACAGAACAGGAACTATTGACGCGAGCCAATGCACTGGCCGGGATGACCCTCGGTGAGCTGGCGAACATGGCAAATATCACCGTTCCCCCCGATCTTCGACGTGATAAAGGCTGGGTGGGGCAACTGCTGGAATGGCACCTCGGCGCCACAGCCGGCAGCAAGCCGGTACCCGACTTTGCCGAACTTGGCATTGAGCTCAAGACAATTCCGGTGGGGTATCATGGCAAGCCATTAGAAACGACTTTTGTCTGTGTTGCCCCTCTGATTGGGTTACACGGCTTACGTTGGGAAAACAGCCATATCCGCCACAAACTTGCCCGTGTACTGTGGATCCCGGTTGAAGGTGAACGGGATATTCCTTTAGCTGATCGCCATGTCGGCTCGCCACTGTTATGGAGCCCATCGCCAGAGGAGGAACAGCAGCTCCGGCAAGATTGGGAAGAATTGATGGATATGATAGTGCTAGGCCAGGTTGAACAAATCACAGCGCGTCACGGCGAAGTGCTACAGTTACGCCCGAAAGCGGCCAACAGCAAAGCGCTGACAGAAGCCTATGGTGCCAATGGCCAGCCGATCAAAACCCTGCCGCGTGGCTTCTACCTCAAGACCCAGTTTACGGCAGGCCTGCTGGAAAAGTATTTTATCCTTTAGCCAACGGCTGATGCTTTAGCTCTGTCCTAGAGTGCGATTGTCATATCCTCACGGCAACTAGCCACCTGGCCATCCGGCGAGAACTCATCATAGGGATCGATAATCCTGAGGGTCACACTGGTGATCCCAAGAGGCCGCAGTAGATCCCCCGCCTGCTCAATCGACTGGAACTTAACCATCTCGCCGCCATCGGTCTTTAGTGGTTCAAGGTGATGTTTATACTCGACCTCTATCAAGTAATCGGAGCAACCGGCATAACTCGTCAGAATACACGCAGGGATGGCCCCATTACCTGCTTTTGTCCAGTGCTTAAGCTGTGACAGCTTCATTTTGCCTCTCCCCAACATTGCCCAATAAAACAGCCCAATACAGCTTAACTATTGGTCACAATCATTATCCCAGCAAGGTCAGGATAGAGACTCGGAAGGGTGTTGTGGGACTTCTCACACTATTGTACTCGCGCTATAGTCGAAAAAAGAACATCTGCTGAGTCCAAGGAGGGCTAATGAAATACCACAAGATCCCACACTCGAACCTTGAGGTCAGCAAAATCTGCCTCGGTACCATGACCTTCGGTGAACAGAACAACGAGCAAGAGGCCCATAGCCAACTTGATTTGGCTTTTGAACGCGGGATCAACTTTATCGATACCGCAGAAATGTATCCCGTTCCCCCCAACGCTAAAAGCCAAGGATTAACTGAGACCTATATCGGTAACTGGTTGAAAAAGACCAGTAACAGGGACAAAGTGGTGCTGGCAACTAAAGTGGCGGGGCCGCGGAATACGCCGTATATCCGGCCTGAGATGGCTCTCGACCGGCGCAATATCCATGATGCCGTTGAAGCTAGCCTCAACAGGCTACAAACCGACTATATCGACCTGTACCAAATTCACTGGCCACAGCGCGAAACCAACTGCTTCGGCCAGCTCAACTACCAATACCAGGAAGATCATTCCGGGGTCACCCTGACCGACTCGCTCGCCGCATTGGACGAATTGGTCCGGGCTGGAAAAATCCGTTACATCGGCCTGTCCAACGAGACCCCGTGGGGCGTGATGTCATTCCTGCGTCTGGCAGAAAAACACAATTTGCCACGGGTTGTCACTATCCAGAACCCCTATAACCTGCTCAACCGCAGCTTTGAAGTGGGACTATCGGAAATCAGCCACCATGAAGGGGTCGAACTACTAGCCTACTCACCGCTCGCATTCGGTACCCTCAGTGGTAAATACCTCAATGGTGCTCGTCCACAAGGCGCACGCTGTACCTTGTTCGAGCGTTTCTCACGTTATTTCAAGCCGCAGGGCATTGCTGCCACCGAAGCCTATGTCAACGTTGCGCACAAGCATGGGTTGGATCCGGCCCAAATGGCATTGGCCTTCGTCAACCAGCGCCCCTTTGTTGCCAGCAATATCATCGGGGCAACGACCCTTGAGCAGCTTAACGCCAACATCGACAGCCTAGATGTCACGTTGACCGAAGACGTTCTGCAGGATCTTCAAGAAGTCGGAATCCAATACTCCAACCCTTGTCCGTAAGCCAACCATCGCTGTCAACAGCAAACTGAAGACAAAAAAAAGCCCCCGTAATACGGGGGCCGAAAAACATTAGCTCAACCAACTTAGGTAGACACCTTTGTTGATGCCCGACTACTTTACCTAAGCCTCCCCATGGGCTCTAGGCCACATTCGTCGCAAAGCGTTGGTAAATGTTACAAGCCGTGACGGCTGATACCTGTTGCTAACAGTTGGTCATATTTCCTTCCCCCCGCAAGCGATTTACGGGGGAAGCGTTACGTGACAAGTCTAGATTTGTACTCCCGTCTCAAATGACGCACCTTACGACCCGCTGATGTCGCCAAGAGATCTTGGGAGATACGGTGGTCTTTATCTATCCCCATATCTTTGAGCAAGTGCTCTGATAGGTGATATGGCAAGTTGATTTGAATACGTCGGTGTTCTCGCCGCCATAGCGCGTCCTCACGTTTGACATCGAGTTGAACAAGAAAGACTGCAAGGCGTAAATAGACTGAGTGGCGCATAATAGTGCTCTCCAATTAATTTAATAGTTAATAAGAGGGACACAGATCCTGCCGTTCAGGCTGACAACATAAGCAAAACTTAACTAGCCGCGACAGAAATCCGCGGCCCATTTACACAGCGGATTGCCGTTAATGATTTGGTTTGGCGCAGGTATCACCGAATGAACAGGTGTGCGACATCAAGATACTACTTTGCATATCAGTTCCTCCGGTAATAAGTTATGAAGATGTGAAATATGGGTTTATTGTAACAAGTCGTGATTACAAAACAACCACTTACATTGCTACTGGTGATAAAAACAACAATCTCCTGCATTTATCCCCAGATAGCAATGAAATATGAATGAATTACCTACAAAGAGATAAATGGCAGGGCAAGGCTCCGGCTCAGCCTTGGCGAAAGTGCTTGGGCGGCGGAACAAGATCATGCTTATTGAGTAACCGGTACATGGTTGCCCTTGATACGCCAAGCTCCCTCGCGGCAGCTGAAATCTGGCCCTTGTTGTTTTCAAGCACAGCTATGATCGCCCCCCGTTCAGAGTCCGCCCGGATTTTCTTCAGACTCTGCTTGTCATCCATGATCCTTGGCAAATCGAGATGATCCGCTTCGAGCACCTTGTCATCGGCCAACAATATCGCCCGCTTGATATGGCCGATCATCTCCCTAACATTGCCAGGCCAGGAATAGCTGGCTAACAGTTGACCGGCTTCCGGTGAAAGTTGTTTGACTGGGCTGTTGTATTGGCGGGCAAATTTCAGCATAAAAAACTCAGCCAACAGCACGATATCCTCACCCCGTTCACGCAGGGCCGGTACCATCACACCAAGAGCATTGAGGCGGAAATAGAGCTCCTCACTCAGAAGGCCAGATTCCAACAACTCTTCTTGGCTATAACGGGTAGAGACTATCAACCGGATATCTGCCGAGACCTTTCGACCCGTTTCGGTTATAAAGGCCTCATCCTCAAGCAGACGGACCAACTCTTGCTGGCGAGGAAGATCAAGCTGGGTAATTTCATCCAAAAAAAGCACGCCACCATCGGCGGCCTCAAGGCAGCATTGTTCAGGTTTCCCTGTACTGATTTCTACCATCCAACTCTCAGGTAGGGATTCGCAATTAACATTAACAAACGCCCTTTTGCCCCGAGTGGAAGCTTGATGAATTGCCTGGGCGACCAATTCTTTACCGGTCCCTATTTCCCCCTGAACCAGGACAGGTACATCAGCCATTGCGATGCGCTTCACGTGATTGCGCAACTTTTTCATCGCCGCCTGCTCTCCTTGCAAGCCGGATTGGCCAAACACGCCAAGTTGTGGCCACACCCGATGCTCAAGCTGGAGCATACCTAGTTGGTGCCCGATCGTGTTGAGTAGTTGGGATTCAGGCACAGGGTCTGTGAAATAATCAATACAGAAATTCACAATGAACTGACAGATAGAATCATGGGCTAATTGTCGCTCCTGTACCAACGCCAACCAACGCACCTGCTTATTGCGGTTGACCAACCCAGCAACCCCTTGCAGGCTAAAATCATCACGGGTGAGATCAACAACACCAATACACGGCCCAAGCTCCAACATCAGTGACTCTGCCGCCCGGAGATCGTAGCAGCGATGGCAAGCCCAGCCCGCTTTCTCCAGCACCTTGATCCATGTTGGGGTCCCTCCCCCCAATATCACCAATGTTCCCAAGACAGCGTTGTTTCCCTGTATTCTTTTCATCTGCAATCCCTTCCGGCCAGAGCAAGCCTGCTAGCTGATAAGTCATACCCAGCGCAAAGATACCCCTTGTTAACGGCAAGGCCGCCGCCAGCTAACTACCACGATTTAACTAATGCGCAATTAATTTAATATTAAAATTGTAGTCAAGTCTGGCGGATGGAAGAAATTTTGGACGCAAATAAAAAAAGCGCCCGCAGGCGCTTTCATATTTCATACCTTTACAACAAAGCATTAGCTAACAGTCACCTGTTCACCCTGGGCTTCTGTTTCTGCTGTACCAATCTCATTCTCTGACTTGGCAACAATGGTGTTTACTGCAGTGTCACCAACAACGTTTGAACTGGTACAGAACATATCATTGATTCGGTCAACCGCAGCAATGATAGCCAAACCTTCAGGTGGTAGGCCTAGTTGGTGAAGGAGTACACCAACCATCACCACACCGCCGCCCGGTACGCCACCGGCACCAATTGACAGTAGCAGGATAGTCAGGCCAAGGGTAAAGATATCAGCGCTGTTGATTGGCTGGCCGAACGCATTCGCTACGAACAGGGTTGCCAATGCGATGTAGATAGAAACCCCAGACATGTTCATGGTCGCGCCCAATGGAACACCAAAGCCAGCAACCGACTTGGATACGCCAATCTTGTCAGTCAGGGTACGCATAGTTACCGGAATGGTTGCATTCGAGCTTGCAGTCGATAGCGAGAACAGGATCTGCTCGCGGGTGTGGCGCAGGAACGCACTTGGTTTGATACCTGTTGTCAGGCCAACCATCATTGGGTAGAAGAAGAAAATCCAGAACACCAGCATCGACACAACCAGCGCCACATAACCGGCAACCGACATCAGGGTATTAGCATCCAATGTCGCCCCCAACTGGATCATCAGGGCAAACACACCAAATGGCGCGAGGCTCATTACCAGACCAACTAGCTTCATCATGACTTCATTGGCCATTTTGAAGGTTTTGATTGCTGGGCCGCCACGGGTATCCAGCGCTTGGATAGCCAAGCCAGTCAGGATAGCCATGAAGATGATCTGCAGCATGTCGCCGTTAGCAAAAGCTTGCACCGGGTTGCTTGGTACGATGTTAACAATCAGCGAGAAAATATCCGGCGTTTCGGTCGTGGTCAGTTGCACTGACTCTGTCACTGTCCCTGCCAAGTTCGCACCCGCGCCCGGCTGGAAAATCATGCCTATGGTCAAGGCCGCCGTAATCGCGATGATGGTATTGATAATGTAGAGAGCAAAAGTTTTACCACCAAGGCGACCAAATGCGGTGATATCTTTCAGTTCAACGATGCCGCACACAATCGACACGTACACCAAAGGAACAACCAAAAGCTTGATCAGTGAAACAAACATGCCGCCAGCACCTTCCGCTAGGCCGAGCACATAAGTATCCATCAAGGTCACGCCGTTAAACAGGTACTGAATTGCCGTACCGAGGATCAGGCCGGCAAACAAGCCTGTAAATATCTTTCCTGATAGCGATTTCTTCATCGTCCATCTCCAGTCTGTTGTGCTTGTAAAAACTCTGTTTACTTCCTATTCCCGCTGTCTATCGCGAGTTTGGGCGTCATTTTACACAGGCAAGACAAACTTAAAAGAACAATTTTTACAATTTAGCTACAGTTGAAACACAAAATTAATCACTGACATAAAATTAAAAACACAAAACAAAACACTAAACCCTAAGCAAAACGGCAACTTATTCATACCATCAATAGCAGAATGTGTGGCGACTTATCGCTTTGCCTACAAGGTTATCAATTACGTAAAACGTGTGCTTGGTCACACCCAAAAATTCACTATAAGAACAATTTTCCACCAACTTTCATTATTGGAAACCATAAAAAAAGCCACCCCGGAGGGTGGCTTCTTCAATCACGATAAGCGGGGCTTATGCGTTGTTGTTCTGCGGGCGCATTGCCGGGAACAAAATCACGTCACGGATAGTGTGCGTGTTGGTGAACAGCATTGCCAGGCGGTCGATACCGATACCTTGGCCAGCTGTTGGCGGTAGGCCGTGCTCCAATGCAGTGATGTAGTCTGCATCGTAGAACATAGCTTCGTCATCACCGGCATCTTTCGCTTCAACCTGTGCCTTGAAACGCGCGTCCTGGTCTTCTGCATCGTTAAGCTCAGAGAAACCATTCGCCACTTCACGGCCGCCGATGAAGAACTCAAAGCGGTCAGTGAAGAACGGGTTGTCATCGCTACGGCGAGCCAGCGGCGAGATGTCTGCTGGGTAACCTGTGATGAAGGTTGGCTGGATCAGTTTAGGCTCAGCCGTCTCACCAAAGATTTCCTCAAGCAGCTGACCACAGGTCCAGAAATCTTCCACTTCAACGTGAACAGACTTGGCGATAGACACCATCAGGTCACGGTTCTGCAGATCTTCTTCTGTCAGGGCCTGGATTTGCTCGTGGTTCGGGTTGTAGTGCTTGATCGCTTCGAACATGCTCATACGTGCGTAAGTGCCGCCGAATTCAACTGTCTCGTCACCGTAAGGCATCGAGGTTGAACCCAGTACGTCCATCGCTACAGTGCTCAGCATCTCTTCGGTCAGATCCATCAGATCTTTGTAGTCCGCGTATGCCTGGTAGAATTCCATCATAGTGAATTCTGGGTTGTGGCGAGGCGATAGGCCTTCGTTACGGAAGTTACGGTTGATTTCGAATACACGGTCGAAACCACCCACAACCAAGCGCTTCAGGTACAGCTCAGGCGCAACACGCAGGTACATGTCGATGTCTAGCGCATTGTGGTGAGTGATAAACGGACGTGCTGTCGCACCACCCGGGATCACGTGCATCATCGGCGTTTCAACTTCAAGGTAGCCTTTCGCTGTCATGAAGTTACGGATAGATGCCACCAGCTTAGAGCGGATGATGAACGCGTTGCGAGAATCGTCGTTCACGATCAGGTCAACGTAACGCTGACGGTAACGCATTTCCTGGTCAGTCAGGCCGTGGAATTTCTCTGGTAGAGGACGCAGTGCTTTAGTCAGCAACTCGTACTCGTCCATGTTCACGTACAGATCACCCTTGCCCGACTTGTGCAGCGCACCTTTAACACCGATGATGTCACCGATATCAAGGCCAGAGTATTTCTCTTTCAGCTCTTTCTGAACATTCTTGTCGGCGTATGCCTGAATGCGGCCAGAAACGTCTTGGATGGCCAGGAATGGACCACGCTTAGCCATGATACGGCCAGCAATCGCCACTACGTGACCCGCTTCAGCAAGCTCTTCTTTGCTTAGTTCGCCGTACTTAGCCTGCAGATCTGCCGCTAGGCTATCGCGACGGAAATCATTCGGGTGGCCGTTTGCCTTGCAGTTTTCGCGGATTTTATCCAATTTCGCGCGACGTTCAGCAATCAGCTTATTCTCATCTTGTAATTGATCAGTCATGGGTTAACCCTTAAATGTTTTAACCGGAGTCGGTTACAGACCTGATTTCAGGCTGGCTTCAATAAAACGGTCTAAATCGCCGTCAAGTACGGCCTGGGTGTTACGATTTTCCACCCCGGTACGTAAATCTTTGATACGGGAGTCATCCAGCACGTAAGAACGGATCTGGCTACCCCAGCCAATGTCAGACTTGGCGTCTTCGTTGGCCTGCTTCTCAGCATTCTGCTTCTGCATCTCAAGCTCGAACAGTTTTGCTTTCAACTGTTTCATCGCCTGATCTTTGTTCTTGTGCTGAGAACGGTCGTTCTGACACTGCACCACGGTATTGGTTGGCACGTGGGTAATACGTACCGCCGATTCGGTGGTGTTAACGTGCTGACCACCGGCACCCGAGGCACGGTATACGTCAATACGCAGATCAGAAGGGTTAATATCGATATCGATATTGTCGTCCACTTCCGGGTAGATAAACGCAGAAGAGAAAGACGTATGGCGGCGGCCGCCTGAATCAAATGGTGACTTACGTACCAGGCGGTGTACACCGGTTTCGGTACGCAACCAGCCGTAAGCGTACTCACCGCTGATACGGACTGTTGCCGACTTCAGGCCAGCCACATCACCTTCTGATACTTCGATCACTTCGGTCTTGAAGCCTTTGGCTTCCGCCCAGCGCAGGTACATGCGGAGCATCATAGATGTCCAGTCCTGTGCTTCTGTACCGCCCGAACCTGCCTGCAGGTCGATGTAGCAGTCAGAGCTATCGTGATCGCCAGAGAACATACGACGGAACTCAAGCTTGGCCAGTTTGCCCTCTAGCTCAGCGAGTTCTGGTTCAATCTCGTCGAACGTCTCTTGGTCTTCTTCTTCCACCGCCAGCTCTAGCAGGCCTTCAACGTCTTCAACGCCTTGGTCCAACTGATCGATGGTATCAACAATCGCTTCCAATGATGAACGTTCTTTACCCAGCGCCTGTGCGCGCTCTGGCTCGTTCCATACATCAGGTTGCTCTAATTCTGCATTGACCTCTTCTAGACGCTCTTTCTTGGCATCATAGTCAAAGGTACCCCCTAAGGATGTCAGTACGCGCTGATACATCCTCAAGTCGGTTTTTAATAGGATTAATCTCGAACATTGCCACTCTTCATAGCCGAAATGGACATAACCGGAGGATTCTATCGAATTGTAGATAGAATATACAGGGAAAAGGGAAGGGAAAGGGTGAATTTATTTTATTAACCCGATCACAAAAAAGCCGCCGATAACAGAGAAGCCATATTTCAATAAGCTTCCCCGTCACAGGAGGACTGACAAGGCCTATTTGGCCTGCCAGTTCAGATGATATCTCAGGTTAAAAACAGCCGAGAACAGGCTAGAGCGCCGTGATATGCTCCACCAACAGTTGTGCACTACGATTACCGCGGAACTCGTTGACATCGAGGCGATAGGCCAACTCTACTTGCTGAACCGAGGCATCCGGCCAACGGCGGACATCCACATTAAATGCGATAGCATCAATCACACTGCCACCAGCCAGCGGCTCGAGCATCATCTTCAAATGCTTGCTACCCACTAACTTCTGGTGCAACAAACGGAACCGGCCATCGAACATCGGCTCAGGGAACTGCTGTCCCCACGGCCCACCTGCACGCAATACTTCTGCCGTCTGCAAGTTGAGCTCCTGTGGCATCAGCTCACCATCGCTGAGCAATACGCCACGCAAGGCATCTTCGTCGAGCTCGGCGCGCACGGCCTGATCAAACGCCTGGCTGAATGCCTCGAGCTTGGATTCGGGAATAGTCAACCCTGCCGCCATGGCGTGGCCACCAAACTTGAGGATCATCCCCGGGTTCTGGGTATCTATCAGATCAAGGACATCGCGCATGTGCAAGCCGGGGATCGAGCGGCAGGACCCTTTAATTTCGCCATTCCCCGCATCAGCAAAGGCAATGACCGGGCGGTGGTACTGCTCCTTGATCCTCGAAGCCAGAATACCGATTACCCCCTGGTGCCAATCACGCTGGAACAGGGCTAAACCATAAGGCATATCCTGCTGGTTGAACTTGAGGCGCTCGCAAATCGCGACCGCTTCTTCCTTCATACCCTGTTCGATTTCCTTGCGGGTTTGGTTCAAGGCATCCAGTTCGGTAGCCATCCGGCGTGCGGCCTGGATGTTGTCACACAGCAACAACTCAACCCCAAAGGACATATCGTCCAAGCGCCCGGCAGCATTGATCCTCGGCCCCAAGGCGAACCCCAAATCCGTTGCCACCAAACGGGCTGGATCGCGGTTAGCCACTTCAATCAAGGCGCGGATCCCTGGCCGGCACTTACCCGCGCGGATACGCTGCAGACCTTGGTGGACCAAAATTCGGTTGTTGCCGTCCAGCGCCACGACATCAGCCACTGTACCCAAGGCAACCAAGTCTAGCAGCTCGGCCAGGTTAGGCTCTGGCAAGCCTTGCTCGGCAAACCAGTCGTCCTCTCGCAGCGATGCCCGAACAGCCAGCATCAGGTAAAAAGCCACGCCCACACCGCATAGGGACTTAGACGGAAAATCACATTCATGCAGGTTCGGGTTAACGATCGCGTCCGCTTCCGGCAGGGTATCTCCCGGCAAGTGGTGGTCGGTCACCAGCACCTGCATCCCGCGCTCTTTCGCTGCCGCCACCCCTGAAATAGAGGACACACCGTTATCCACCGTCATGATCAGCTCGGCACCCCGCTCCGCGGCTTGCTCTACCACCTCTGGGCTCAGGCCATAGCCATCATCGAAACGGTTAGGCACCAGGTAATCGACATTACGGCTGCCAAGCATGCGTAATGCCAGCACCGACAACGCCGAACTGGTTGCCCCATCGGCATCGAAATCACCCACTACGATAATACGGCGTTGCTCAGCCAGTGCCTGTTTGAGCAACGTCACCGCAGGCTCGATGCCATGCAACTGGTTATACCCCAGCAGGCCACGCACTCCACGCTCTAGCTCTGCTTCGCTGCTAATCCCCCGGGCGGCATAGATCCGCTGCAAAATGGGAGGGGTCGCTTCGCTAAATTGGCTGGTGTCGGCTTCTGGGCGGCGTTTAATTTCAATCATTAGAATTATCTATTCGGCAGGGATAAGTTAAAGGAGACTTTGGCATATGCGCATCTTGCCATTATAGGCGCTGGACCAGAGCGGGCAATAGAAATTCGGCCATAAAAAAGCCCCGGTAATACCAGGGCTTTAAGACCATTTATCGAGAGATAAAGTCGATTTAGCTGCGGTTATCCAACATCTGGCGTAACATTGGCGCTGGCTGGTAACCCGGTAGCATGGTGCCATCTTCTAGGATCATCGCAGGGGTTCCAGAAACGCCCATCTCAACACCCAATTGGTAATGCTTCATTACCAGGTCGCCCTGCTGTTCGATGCCCGTTGGGTTGAAGGAACCTCCTTTGGCCTGATCCATCGCCTTGGCAGGATCTTTGGCTCCCCAGATAGCCCCCATCTCACCAAAGTTGCGCGAGCGCTCGCCGCCACGCGGGAACGCAAGGTAGCGAATGGTGATACCGGCATCGTTATACGCCTGCATTTCGCTGTGTAGCTTGCGGCAGTAGCCACAGCTGGTATCGGTGAAGACGGTCACCACATATTTTTCGTCTTTAGCAGGATAGACGATCATCTCATCTTCCATGCCTTGCAGTTTAGCCTTGTTCAGTTTAGCCATCTTCTGCTCGGTTAGGTTCACCGGCTCGGCGCCTGTTGCCTGATACAAATGACCCGCCAAGAAATAGCCACCATCATCAGAAACATAGACAATACCACGCTCTGTCACGACTTCATTGAGCCCTGGTAGTGGCGAAGCACTGATAGTAACCGGCACCAATCCCAGCTTGCTCAACTTGCTGGTAATTGCTGCTTCATCTGGCTTGGCTGATGCCGTGAAGGCTGTCATTGCCACTGCGGTTGCAAGTAATGTACGACCCAAAAAGTGCATGCGACTCTTTCCTTTAAAATAATAAGTTTGTGCCGGACTGTGACGCGTACCGCCAGCACCCTTCACTACTGGTGAACTATATGACCCTTGTAGTGCAAAAAAATTTCACATTCCGCAAAATATCTCAACCCTTTTAGTATATACCCAAGTATCAAGCAGATGCAGGCTGACCTATATTGCAAAACTGGTACAAACCCACCTAAGCACGTGGGTGGTGCGTCTCATGAAGCTGCTTGAGTCGCTCAGTCGCAACGTGGGTGTAGATCTGGGTGGTCGATAAATCGCTGTGGCCGAGTAGCATCTGTACGACCCGAAGGTCTGCACCGTAATTGAGTAAATGGGTCGCAAAGGCATGGCGCATCACGTGCGGTGACAAGGTATCGCCATCGATACCCGCCTTGACGGCATAATGCTTGATCCGGTGCCAGAATGTTTGGCGGGTCATCTGTTTGGCACGTTTGCTCGGGAAGACCACATCGGAGCTTTTCTCCCCTAGCAACTGTGGGCGGCCGCTTTGCAGGAATTGTTCAATCCAATCGATGGCATCTTCCCCCATCGGCACCAAACGCTCCTTATTACCTTTACCAATCACGCGAACCACCCCTTGGCGCAGGCTGACATTTTCCATCGTCAAGCTCACCAACTCAGTAACACGCAATCCGGTAGCATAGAGCAACTCCAGCATTGCCTTGTCACGGAGTTCTATCGGATCATTGGGATCGGGAGCCGACAGCAAGGCATCGACCTGCTCTTCGGTAATATCCTTCGGCAGGCGCTTAGGTAGCTTGGGGCTAACCAGCATGGCACTGGGATCATCCTCGCGCACCTTTTCCCGGTTCAAGTACTGGAACAAACGGCGGATAGCCGATGCCATCCGGGCTCGAGACGTCTGTTTATAATCGGCATCAAACAACCACTGCTGGTAGCGCTGTAGATCGTCGATCGACACCTTTTCTAGAGTCAGGCTTTGGTCTTTGAGCCAGTTTTCCAGCTTTTTCAGATCATTGCGGTAGGACATCAGGGTATTTTCAGATAACCCCCGCTCCATCCACATCGCATCGAGAAACCGCTCGATGATCACTTCATCGTTTTCCACTACAACCTCGGTGTTCGTTTCAGGCCAATAGCCATGAACAAAAGCTCATGAAGCATTGCCCATAAAACACATGGATAAATACACAGTACTCAATGGTAGACGATTTCCCTGCAAATGTAACGAACCAGCATGTCTGCAACAGGAATTTCTGACTCAATCACTCAGAAATAGTCAAGACCGTCCAAGGTAGGTAGAATCCCCTATCATTTATTCGTTACACATTGGACAAGCAGCATGAAGATTGGCTTATTCTACGGCTCAACCACCTGCTATACCGAAATGGCCTCGGAGAAAATCCGCGACTGCATCGGTGCCGAACTGGTTGATTTACATAATATCAAAGAAGCAGACATCACTGCGATGAACCAGTACGACATGCTGATCCTGGGGATTTCAACCTGGGATTTCGGTGAGTTACAGGAAGATTGGGAAGCCGTATGGGAGCAACTGGACGGCCTGAGCCTGGAGGGCAAAACTGTCGCCCTGTTCGGCCTTGGTGATCAGGAAGGCTACACCGAGTGGTTCCTCGATGCGATGGGCATGCTGCACGAAAAACTGCTGCCTACTGGTGCCCAGTTTGTCGGCTACTGGCCTAACGAAGGCTATGAATTCGAAGCGTCAAAGGCCTTGACCGATGACGGCAAGCTATTTGTTGGCCTGGCACTGGATGAAGACAGCCAGTACGAACTGAGCGACGACCGTATCACTACCTGGTGCGAGCAAATCCTTACCGAGTACAGCGAAACGCTGTAACGCTACCGCGGTACTGCCTTGCACTGGGCACGCGCACAAAGACAAAAAGACAAAAAGACAAAAGGGATGCCGAGGCATCCCTTTTTGCTACATGCTTCAAGGCATTTTGACGGTTACACCGTTTGGCCTTCTTGCTGTTCTTGCTTAACCGCTTTCTGCGAGCCAACAAAGTAAGTCACTACCAATGCCGCGAAGGTTGGCATCAACCACGCCATGCCATAGTCAAACAGTGGCAATACACGGAAGGCCGAAACATTGAAACCTGCAACCTTGGCCGCATCAATCATGCTGAAAGACAGTGCCACCAACATAACTACACGGTAGGACAGTGCAGGGTTTGGCAACCAACGGCGGATAAAGGTCAGGATCACCAGTGCCATCGCAATTGGGTACAGGGCGAACAAAGCAGGTAGGGACAGCACAATCAGCTGGTTCAAGCCAACGTTAGCCACCACACAGCAGGTTACTGACAATACCACGGCCCACTTTTCGTAAGACCAGCTTGTCAATGAAGAGAAGTATTCAGAACACGCACTGATCAATCCCACTACAGTGGTCAAGCACGCCAGCAAAACAATCAGTGACAGCATCATCTGGCCGGCAGGGCCAAACAGTGCCGCAACGTAAATCGCCAGGATATCACCACCGTTTGACGCATTGGCTGCGATATTCACACTGGTTGCGCCCAAGTAGAATAGGGAGATGTAGACAAACGCCAGGCCAGCAGCCGCAATAAGGCCTGCCATCACCAGGTATTTGCGGGTTGCCGTCTCATCGGTCACGCCTTTGCTGCGTACCGCATCGACAATCACCATACCAAACAGCAACGCCGCAACCGCATCCAGGGTGTTGTACCCTTCGACGAAACCTTTAAGGAAAGGCATATCGATGTAATCACCACGTGCCGCTTCAATCGCATCCTGCGGGTTAGCAACAACGCTCACAGCCAGTGCGACCAAGGCAATGAACAAGATCGGCGTCAGGAATTTACCGACCATATCGACAAGGTTGCCGCGTGAACGGGACAGGAACATCGCAATGCCAAAAAAGACAATAGAGAAAATAGTTAGGCTAAGCTGTCCTGCATCGGCAATGAATGGCTTCACGCCCATTTCATAGGCCACCAAACCGGCACGCGGGGCGGCAAAAGCTGGGCCGATCACGATAAAAATCAAAACGGCGAGCAATGTCGCGACTTTAGACGGTAAATCCTGGGTCATGCCTTTCCAGCCGCCAGCAACAGCAACGGCAATAATGGCAACAAGCGGTAAAGTAACACCGGTTGACAGGAACCCGAACATCGCCGGAACGAGGTGGTCACCGGCCTGCTGGCCTGCTTGCGGCGGGAATATGATATTGCCGGCGCCAAGGAAGAAAGCGAAGGTCATAAAACCTAACGCCATGATATCGGTAAAACTGAGTGACTTTTTCAAACTGCACCTTCCACTCTTTGTTATGTCTGCTGTATTTGTAACTTTTGTTATTTTTTTGGCCACATAAAAGGATTACCTGAATGTGACCTTGCTCGCAGCATAATGACGAAAAAGTACTCAACAAGCAATATCATAGTGAAAAACACTATAATCTTTGGCCTTAAAACTCAAAAACCAGCATATGCCACCAAAACAAAAATCAATACCGAAACATAAAACCAATAAAAGCTAATTATAAAAAAGATAACAAACAGAATTAATAACTATGCAACATCTATTCAACAGAAGGTTACCATTCTGCATTTCAGTTCGGGCGGGCTATAATGCCATGGTCAAAAATACAACAAGGTCCTGCAACACCATGGCAAAAGGGTTCACCTTCAAACAATTCCACGTCAACGATCATGGCTGCGGCATGCCCGTCAGCACCGATGGTGTCATGCTCGGCGCCTGGGCAGCGCTGCCCGCTTCGGGCCAGATCCTCGATATTGGCACCGGTAGTGGCCTGCTCGCGCTGATGAGTGCGCAGCGCACAGCCGGTAGCGGCAACCCTATTACCGCCATTGAAATCGACAGCGGGGCAGCAGCAGCGGCGCAGAAAAACTTCACCGACTCCCCGTGGCCGTCGCGTATCGAGTTAGCACACCAGAGCGTGCAGGGCTGGGCTAGCCAGCAGCCGGCGGGCAGTGTTGCAGCGATTGTATGCAACCCGCCCTACTTCAACCATGGCGAACAAGCTGGCTGCCAATCCCGGGCAACAGCGCGCCACACCGATACCCTGTCGCACCATGACTTATTGGCAGCCATTAGCCACCTGCTGGCCCCAACGGGCACTGCCAGCCTGATCCTGCCGGTTTATGAAGGCGAGCAGTTGATCGAATCTGCCCGCGCCCACCAGCTATACTGCCAACGGGTCTGCGCAATCAAAACCACCGAACGTAAAGCCCCTGCCCGGCTTCTGATCGCTTTGACCGCAAGCCCATCAGAACAACAAAACGAACAGTTGGTGATCCACCAAAGCAGCGGGTACAGCGAGGCATTTATTGCCCTGACCAAGGCGTTTTACTTGAAAATGTAGCGGGGCTGCAGCATTCGGTTTGGCGATTAGCGGAAGTTTTTGTACTTTTATCGGTGATCGTTGCGGCAATTATCTCTATAATGCCGCCCCTTATGTATTTTGCACGTGCTCTATAGGCTTCCCCGATAGGCGGAAGATACCCCTGAGTTCCCAAGGAGAAATGACTGGTGAGAGACTTTTCCGAATTAGAATTAGATAGCGAGCTGCTGCAGGCCATTGAAGATATCGGCTACGATCGCCCAACCGTGATCCAGGCCGAGGCGATCCCGCACGCGCTGGATGGCCGTGATGTTCTGGCGTCCGCTCCTACCGGTACCGGAAAAACCGCAGCATTTCTTCTGCCGATGATCCAGCACCTGCAGGATTTCCCGCGCAAGAAGCCGGGACCTGCACGCGTATTGGTCCTGACCCCGACCCGCGAACTGGCTATCCAGGTTGCCGATCAGGCGCGCGCGCTGGCCAAGCACACCCAACTGAAGGTGTTCACTATCACTGGCGGGATCTCCTACGACGAGCATGCTGAGCTACTGGGTAAAACCCAGGATATCGTGGTAGCGACACCGGGCCGTTTGATGGAGTACATCGAAAGCGAGCGCTTTGACTGCCGTGCCATCGAATGCCTGATCCTCGACGAAGCTGACCGCATGCTGGACATGGGCTTCGGCAAAGCGGTGGAGCGTATTCACAACGAATGTCGCTGGCGTCGCCAAAGCTTGCTGTTCTCAGCAACACTGGAAGGCAAGGGTGTCCGTGACTTCTCCAACACCATTTTGAACGAGCCGGTTGAAGTCAATGCCGAGCCGCCACGCCGCGAGCGTAAGAAGATCCACCAGTACTACCACCGCTGTGATGATATGGCCCACAAGTTGGCATTGCTGGAAAACATCCTCAAAGGCGAAGCCGAGCGCACCATCATTTTCGTCAAGACCCGCGAGCGCCTTGCCACCCTGCGCGACCAGCTGGCGGCAATGCAGATCCCATGTTGCTGGATCCAGGGTGAGATGGCCCAGGCATCACGTAACAACACCATTCGCCGTTTCCGCGAGGGTGAAGTGAACATCATGCTAGCCACTGACGTTGCAGCCCGTGGTATCGACCTGCCGGACATCAGCCACGTGATCAACTTCGATATGCCGCGCACCGCCGATGTCTACCTACACCGTATTGGCCGTACTGCCCGCGCAGGTAAGAAAGGGACAGCCGTTTCTTTGATTGAGGCACACGATCAGGCAATGATTGAACGTGTCGGCCGTTACATGAAAGAAGAAGTCGCTGAGCGCTTTGTTGAAGGCATGCGCCCACAACACAAAAAGCCAGCTACGGTGAAAAAGAAGAAGAAAAAAGATCCGAAAAAGAAAGCGGCAGTGAAAAAGAAGAAAGCCAAGAAGTAAGGCTTTTTACCGCAAGGACAAACAAAGCGGGCTGGTATCTACCAGCCCGCTTTTTATTCCGACGACGATATTGCTTTCGCGCTTATTGCTCTTCGCGCTTGAATACCAACTCGGTAGCTGTCGACTCAGCCGGCACAAAATAGTATCCGGCAGTATCGAACTGCTGCAGCTTCTCAACTGAATCCACTTGGTTATCAATAATGTAGCGCGCCATCATGCCACGGGCCTTTTTGGCATAGAAGCTGATCACCTTGTAGGTGCCGTTCTTGCAGTCTTTGAATACCGGGGTAATGATCTTACCGGCCACCTGCTTGGGTTTCACCGCCTTGAAGTACTCATTCGAAGCCAGGTTGATCAGGATGTCGTCACCCTGCTCGGCAAGTGCCTGGTTGACCTTATCGGTAATGATGCTGCCCCAGAATTGGTATAGATTGGTACCACGTGGGTTATCCAGTTTGGTACCCATCTCGAGGCGGTACGGCTGCATCAAATCGAGCGGGCGCAGCAGGCCATAGAGGCCAGATAGCATTCTCAGATGCTGCTGCGCATAGGCAAACTGTGCATCGTCCATGGTTTCAGCGGCTAAACCGGTATACACATCCCCCTTAAAGGCCAAAATCGCCTGGCGGGCATTTTCCGTTGTAAATTCTGGCTGCCACTCGGCAAAACGAGCTGCGTTCAAACCGGCGATTTTATCGCTTACCTTCATCAGGCTGGCGATCTGCGCTGGCGTCAGCTCACGGCAGACCTCAATCAACTCAGCCGAGTGGTCAGTCAACTCTGGCTGGGTAAAGGTTTCTGTCGCCAACGGAGAGTCGTAATCAAGTGTTTTTGCCGGTGAAACCACAATTAACATGGGAAGCTTCCTTTTGATCTTATATAGCTAAGATGTTAACAGCCTGACAGAAAAAAACCACGCGTTGTACGCGTGGTCTTTTCTATTATTGTTATCGCTAAATTCGATGGTTGGGATCTACCAACCCAAGCGGCTCTTGGCTATCAATCCTTTTTCGGCTGATCCCAAATCCCTTCTTCCAACTGGGCATGCAGTTCAGGGTAATCCTTACTGTCGAAGGTCGGTACCCTGCCCTGTTTAAGCTGGAGATTGTAGTCCCGAGCCAACTTCACTACCGTGCCGGACAGCAGCACAATCGCAATCAAGTTGATAATCGCCATCATCCCCATCGACACATCCGCCATTGCCCAGACGGTCGGCAAATCGGCCACGGCACCGAACATCACCATACCCAGCACGACAATACGGAACACGGTCAAGCCTGCCTTGTGGTTATGCTCAAGGAAGATCAGGTTGGTCTCGGCATACGAGTAATTCGCCACCAATGAGGTAAAGGCAAAGAAGAAGATAGCAACGGCAATGAAGATAGCGCCCCAGCCACCGACCTGAGAGCTCAGGGCTCGCTGGGTCAATTCAATACCGGTGATCTCACTGTGCGGCACATACTCGCCCGACATCAGGATAATGGCCACGGTTGCCGAACAAATCACAATCGTGTCCATGAACACACCCAGCATCTGGACATAGCCCTGAGAAGCAGGGTGCGGTGGGTACGGTGTTGCCGAGGCCGCAGCATTAGGTGCAGAGCCCATACCGGCTTCATTGGAGAACAAGCCGCGCTTGAGGCCATTTATCATTCCCTGGGCAATGGTGTAACCCAAGGCGCCCGATGCCGCTTCTTCAAGGCCAAACGCACTGCGGAAGATCAAACCCAGCACCTCAGGCAGTTTGCCAAGGTTGGTAAACATGATAAACAGGGCCAGCAATAGGTAACACAGTGCCATGGCCGGCACCAAAATTTCTGCAGTGCGGGCAATGGCACGCAGGCCACCAAAGATAATGACACCCGCCATCACCACCAGCACGACACCAACGTAAGCCGGATTCCAGCCAAAGGCGACATTCATTGCCTGGGTGATTGAGTTGGCCTGTACCGAGTTAAACACCAAGCCAAAGGCGATAATCAGGAAAATGGAGAACACCACCCCCATCCAGCGCATGCCGAGGCCCTTTTCCATATAGTAAGCCGGGCCACCACGGTAGTTACCGTCATCATCACGGGTTTTATAGAGCTGGGCCAGGGCACTCTCGGCAAAAGCCGTTGCCATTCCCAACATGGCAATCAGCCACATCCAGAAAATAGCTCCCGGGCCACCAAGGGTAAGGGCAACAGCCACACCAGCCATGTTGCCGGTACCAACACGGGCAGCCAAACTGGTGCACAGCGCCTGAAACGATGAAATACCCGATTTGTCCGACTTACGGCTGTTCTTCATGACGCTGAACATGTGACCGAAGTGACGGAACTGAATGAATCCCAACCGGTAGGTAAAGAACACGCCAACGCCAATCAGCAAATAAATGAGCACGGAGCCCCATAACAGATCGTTCAAAAAGTTAATCTGACTTGACACGTCTACCCCTCTAGAAATCAATAATAAGCTGATTACCGGCCCCATTGACCGTAAACAGAAAATATCGGCACAGCCCGCCTGCCAACCTGGCGTGAATCTGCCGGGTAAGCAAAACAGTTACTACAACCTTAGTTTTATTATGTGGCAAAAGACAGCGGAGGATATTCCTGCATCCACAGACCGCTCTCTGACGCAGCTATTTTGTTGGCATGATGTTAACAAGAGGCATAAGGAAAGCACCACCTGCTGACAGGACCTTGTTTGGTATAACTGCAGATGGCTGATGATCATGCAAAGATAACCAGCAAAAATCAATATCCTAGCCATGAATATTGCTTATCTGGCATTTTGCTGGCGAATTTAGGGCCGATATTCTGCTTTTTCATCCCATTCTCACACCCCATTGCAACGACTCTCTTGATGGTTTTTTATACAACCAGTTTGACATTGCGATCTTACGCACATCAAAACTTCATCAATGGGTAACATTTGCGAAACACATCAATTTTATTTTGTGGCTTGCTATGATATTTAATTAGGACCGATTGTAAGGAAGAGGTGCTCTATGGACAGCTATGCATTCGATGACATTCTTGCAACTGAAACACCAAGACGTGGTTCCCGGAGCAAGCCTGTAAAACGCAAGTGGCGTGAAATTGAAGCGCTGAAAGACAGGCAAAGACTGCGCCGTGAATTGGCTGATATTGACATGTTCAAGGATTTATCAGACGACGATCTTGATTTCTGAATCAACAAGCAATGATCAACTAAAGAGCCGGCCTATGCCGGCTCTTTCTTTATATATCAATATACACGGATCGCTAAGCTTGTAGCCGCTCCGCAAGGTTACGGTAACGATCGGTGACCTGAACACCAAATAACGGGTCACAATCGCATTCTTCATACTGCTGTGATACTGCCAGCCAATCATCCTGGGTAAAGTGCTTGCGGATAAGGGGAAGGATATGTTTTTCCTCGAACTCCAAATGAGCATACTGGCGGACAACAAAAGCATTGAGCTTATCGGCAAACACATCAAGCGGGATCACCGCATCCATCAATATCATCTCGACCGTATCGGCGAACTCCTGGGTCAGCCTTGCCAGCTCTTCATGCTCTTTTTCCAGGCTTTCAACTTCACCGACATGCTCGGCATAGTGCTGTTGATAATAGTGGTAAAGCACATCTTCTTTCGGATGGTGGCAACACTCGGCATGATTCTGCAGGTAATCAACAATATCTTTGATCAGGCCATAGTCGACCTCTTGCCCGTTGCGTATTGCAGTCAGCTTCTGTTGAAGTATCTTCAGCAGTCGGCATATATAACCATGTTCAGTGTGAATATCGTCCAGCATCATTGCGTAAACCTCCCAGTCATCTCCATTACTAAAAGTGTAAGTAGGGATGGAAAAACACACCTTGATCCTGGTTATTTAATGTGCAGATAATTTACATTACCTGCACATTTTGACAATTAAAGATTAATCTTCCAGTAACCAATTTATTGCCGGCTTATTCATCTGGTTTAATAGCTGATTTGTCTGTGAGAAATGTTTACCGCCAAAGAAGCCTCTGTATGCAGACAGGGGGGATGGGTGAGCGGAACGCAGTACATGGTGCCGCTCAGTATCGATTTTCTTGCCTTTCTTCTGGGCATGCGCTCCCCACAGCAGAAAAACCACGCCCTCACAATGCTGATCAATAACCTCAATCAAACGGTCGGTAAACGTCTCCCAGCCTATTTTTGCGTGTGAATGGGCATTGCCCTGCTCCACCGTCAACACCGTATTTAGCAGCAATACCCCTTGCTCGGCCCAGCTTTGCAGGTAGCCATGGGATGGCGGGGTAAACCCATCAATATCCGTTACTAGCTCCTTGTACATGTTGGCTAGGGATGGCGGGATCTTCACGCCTGGGCGGACCGAGAAGCTCAAACCGTGCGCCTGATCGGGGCCGTGGTAGGGATCCTGTCCGAGGATCACCACTTTGACCTCCGATAACGGGGTCGCTTCCAGCGCATTGAAGACATCTTCCTGTGGTGGGTAGATCACCTTGCCCGTAGCACGTTCGGCGGCAACATGCTGTTCAACCTGTTGGAAGTAGGGTTTCTGGCGCTCTGCATCAATCACATCTTGCCAGCTCAATACCGGGCTCATTTCTCTGCTCCTCAATCTCATTTTGGTGCCCATTGTATGGGTTTGGCTGAGAAAACAAAGCCCCCTACCGGCCAAAGCACGGGAGGGGGCATTTCATTAGCAGAAGAAGAAAGCGTGCAGGACTATTCGACTTGGTAGCGCGCCTTGGGAGTGACAGGCGTTCGCCAATGGCCACGGCCCTGAATATGGCGGTGGGCCTGCGGCAGCCGTGAGATACCGTAACTCAACATCATCATTTCACTGTTCATCATTTTCCCTACCCTATTTGCTAAACCACTGGATAAAGATATGAAAACTTAGTGCCAACATTGACGAAGAGTTAAAAAGCATTATTTATCAAAACTTTAATTGCAAACCCAGAAAGTCGCCCATTTTTCCGCCGCCCAACCTTGGTGAAACTTGCCCCATTGTAGGACAAATCATACACGTCCAGACCTCGGTGCAAGCTACTGGGCCACCGCCAATGATTCAGGGACAAACGACCGCAATGTGGCAATTTCCTGCTGCCAGATATCGGGGTTGATGGTTTCCAGCACCAACGGGATATTGTCGAAGCGGCTATCTTGCATCAGGTAGCGGAAGCAATCCCAACCTATTTCCCCCTCACCCAGGCTGTGGTGGCGGTCAAGGTGGCTACCTAGGCCGCCCTTCGAATCATTGAGGTGCATACCACGTAGGTATTGCATCCCGACAACTTGGTCAAATTCAGCAAAGGTGTTGTCCGTCGCGGTTTCACTGCGCAGATCATACCCGGCGGCAAACGCATGGCAGGTATCAATACACACACCTACCCGCGACTTGTCCTCAACCTGTTCAATAATGCTGGCTAGTTGCTCGAACCGCCAACCGAGGTTGCTCCCTTGCCCGGCCGTGTTTTCGATCACTGCTACCACATTCGGCACGGCTTGGTGTGCCATATTGATAGACTCAGCAATCAGGGACAGGCATTGATCCTCAGGGATTTTCTTCAAATGGCTGCCCGGGTGGAAATTGAGCAGGTGCAAGCCCAACTGCTCGCAGCGGGCCATTTCATCAATAAACGCATTGCGTGATTTTTCCAGCTTCTCACTCTCTGGCGCACCAAGGTTTATCAGGTACGAATCGTGGGGCAGGATCGCATCCGGGGAAAACCCGTATTGCTGGCAACGGGCCTTGAACGCGGTGATCACATCTTGCTCCAACGGCTTGGCCGCCCACTGGCGCTGGTTCTTGGTAAACAAGGCAAAGGCATTGGCGCCGATCTTGTTGGCATTCTCTGGAGAGTTGTGCACACCGCCAGCAGCGGATACGTGCGCACCAATTAATTTCATCTTTTTCCTACTCTGAAGGTTTGCAATTTAAGCACGGATTGTACGTTATTTATCAACGTCAGCGCTTACAGATTGATCGGGGCAAGCGCACATTTTCCGCGAGGTTACGTGAGTATCACCCGTCATTTTGATGTAATTTTACTACAAATGATCCATTCAATTTTTTTTTAATTGATAAAATATTAGTTAAACACCAATAAATATGCGGCTTAGTTGACCTAGCTCAATAAAATAGCCTGAATATATTTAAGGTTTTTTGTTGTAATTTGATCTAAATCAATACACAATTGGTGCCAGCGAGATATATAATAC
>NZ_JACSOF010000076.1:0-29959 GCF_014349205.1 Photobacterium sp. BZF1 | reverse complement strand
ATCACCAAGACCGCCATAATGACCTTAGACAAGCTATCAAGAGCCTTATAATGTCCGGCCATCAAAATCACCAGACAGGCCACAACAACAATACCTGATAGCACTGGTAGCGACAGGCTAAATGGTAGGAAGTAACCTAATAAACTGGCACTAAACAAAAGCAAGGCTGCAGTATTCACCACTCCAGAGATTAAGCTAAGCCCTGTAAACACCCAAAGGTAGCCACGGCCCATCCCGTCATAGCCCTGTACCAAGCTATTGCCTGTTCCCATAGTGTATTGGACGCCAGCTCGGAAAAATGGGTATTTCAAGAGGTTTACCAGCAAAATCAATGCGGCGAGCTGCCATCCGTAAATTGCACCAGCCTTGGTCGAGGCAACTAAATGGGAGCCACCAACAGCTGCGGTTGCCATCATTACACCGGGACCAAGCGAGCGGATTAGCTTACCCATTGAGATTGGTCCTGAGGGAGATGGCTGTATTGGAGAGGTTTCTGACATAATCACATCCTGATGATTTTCTTTTATTGTCCCCACTTTGTCTCAGTTTTGTCACAAACAATCAACCTACCCAAAACAACCAATCAGGTAATTCAACCAAACATGAGCAAAAATCCAGTGAATAACATCAAATCAGCACCTGCAAACATGAGTGATGTCAGGCAAAGCAAGGTAAAAAAACAATAAAAAAATCACTGCATTTCAGCGACTTCAAAAAATGGCAAAATTTTATACTAGATGAGTAGGTATATTCACATGCAGTAGAATCAACCACTGCTTGTTTGTTCTCGAAGTGCTTGATTTATCCAATATTTATAACAACTTTCTCGCTAACGATTATGCTTAGAATTGTCATATAACATTTATGTTGGTCAGATAAATATAGCCGTATGAATAATGCTGTAGGCAACAAAAACAATCCAACACCCTCCAAGCCCAGCCGCTACCGGTATGTTCGCTTGTTCACCTATGGTTTGTTCTTTGTTGTCTTCGCCATTGTCATGCTTGCTGTTTTCATTCCCCCATGGCTGGCGTCAAAGGGAATTGAAATCAATGCTATTTCTGGTATCCATGTTGGTAAGCGCCTTCAAATTGACGAGCTTTCTATATCCGTTAAGAAAACAGCAATTACCATTAAGAAACTATCTCTGGAGCACTTTGCTGATGACAAAAGTGCAATTTCATCCTCATCATGGCGATTACTTTCTCCGCACACTGTCGTGCGTTTGGCGCCCGAAATCCAAAATGCCATAAAACCGCATGGGCTTCAGATCAATGACATTATTTTCAATGATATAACCTTTAATCTTACCGACCTTTCCGCCCCATACGTATTTAGTGCCCACAGTGAAAAGGCTTCTGTCGCTATCGAAAATACAGTGGGTACCCAAGTCCCCCAGCAGGTCAATGATTTGCAACTTGTACTGACAACCGATCCCTTTGTCACTCTTACCGGCATTATTGGCTCTTCAGATTTAGAACTATTCCTGCCACAAGATATTGGCCAGAACATCTACCCAATAGGTTTTACTAGTGGGCATTTTTCACTCAGCTGGCAACAGGATAAGACACCACTTGCCGTCCATATAGATAAACTCACCCCTCAATGGCAAATAGATCTAGAAGACTTCGAACAACATGGGAATGATATTGCATTAACGGTCGATCTTAACGAACCAACCAAGAGCATGCGATTGCTAGCGGAACAACTCCGTTTTGCACAGCCTACCGAACTCCCAGAGTTCCTTGAAAAACCAGATGAAACTCATGAAGGCTTGCATCTAGGGCATGCTATTGCCAATTTAGCGCAACTCCCTCTCAAGCATTTAAAAGTGAGCCACTTTACCTATGGCAACCTGATCATGGATGCCAAACTGGTATTGGATACACCTAGGGTTCGTCAAAACAGGCCCGATAAGCAAGCCAAATTACATCTAAAAGGCAAAGCGCTCGGACCAAGTGATCCTTACAATATCGATGTCCTGATCAAACACCGCACACTTGAAGAAGCTGATTTTAAAGGCTCTGTGGTTGGCCCCAAAGGCAATAAAGTAGATTGTAAAGCTGATATCAACTTTATCAGCCCACTACCTAAACTGTTTCACTGCGAAGCAAAGTTCAAACGGACTCAAGATCTTACCGATCGACTTAAGCTTTACGATATCCCCAGCGCGGAACTTACCAAACCCATTGTCATCTCCGCCAGGCAAACTTCACTGGCTTTTAAAGATAACAGTGAAAAACAGCAAGGCGATCCCTTCCATTTCCGCGATGTTGAACACGCAAGTTATGCACTGGAAGTTGTTTTACCCGAAAAGGTAAACGTTGAACTCAATCGCTTCACCTTCCAGCATCAGGTAATTAGCCAAAAAAAGGAGGTAAAGCCTGCGATAGCCTTGCTTGAGCTCAATACAGATGGTGCATTGACGTTCGACGCTGAATATCGAAATGGTAATATTGCGTTGGGGCTCGACAGAAGCAGCGAGCAGCTACACTTTTACAACGATCAATTTGGCTATGACTTGGCTGTCGATTTTACTCAGTTACAATGCCAAATTCCTTTCTTGAACAATGACCATTCATTACAGTGTCACGCAAAGAGCCTGATTAGCGCTGTTATCCCCCAGCTATTTCCAAGTCCAGCTATCAATATTCAAGACACGCAAGTTCGCTCTGCACTCTCCGGAAAATGGACTGATAACAAGATTGAAATGCAACTACTCGATAGCCAACTCAATATTGGTAGTATGAGTATTCAGCACCAAGGAGAATGGATAGAAGCTGACGCTGACAACCTCAACATTACAGCAAACTCGATTAATCTCAGACAAGCATTTCAGCATGACAAAACGACGAGGCTTTCCATTTTCACCGACAATAAAAACGCTATTGTCGTCAATGCCGATAACCTTTCCGCGCTAAAGCTAATCACGCCTGATGGTACAACTGAGTCTGAAATTGCAGCAATAAGGCGTAATAAAAATACTAGCCAATTACCTGTACAACGATATAGCGGCCAACTTTCCTCTGTCATTAGCAACCTTGATATACAGCTAGATTTCTCTGCAAATGACAAGTCGGCTTATGCTGTTTCCTCAGGGTATCAGGTTCATCTATCGCTAAATCAAAATAACCAGCGCCTACCTGGTGTCATCACTGAAGGTAAACTCAAAGCAACGCCAAACAAAGCCCAACTTAAAGGCAATATCTTAAATAAGCGCCATACCAAATTGTTTGTCTATACCATTGATTATTTGGTAAAGCAGCAACAAACCAATATTGAGTTACACCGTAATGATATTCCTTTCTCCAGCAAGCAATCTCTAAAGAAATACTATCTCCCCAAATTGCCGGTTGATCATGATATTTATGCGGGTTCACTGGGCTTTGATGCAAAAATGACAATAAAAGATAACCAGTGGGAAGGTCAGGTTGGCTTCTATACCCACAATTTGAGCGGCTATATCCATGATATCCACTATGCCGATCTCAATGTGTCGCTTACTGTCGACATTTCCAATCATGGCATTCGTTCACGTCAACCTATCAGCCTGCATGTCAGTTACTTACATGCAGGCATTTTACTAGAAAACCTTTACGCCCTACTTGAGTTTGATAGCCAAAAGCCGTTCTACAAACTTCATAGGGCCAAAGCTTACCTGCTAGGTGGCGATATTAGCTTGCACAATGTTGTCAGCAATTCATTATCAGACATACCAATAAGCCCTCTTTGGGTTCATGGGCTGAAGCTAGAGAAGTTGATAGAAGCAATGGAAGCAAAAGATATTGAGATGACAGGCATCGTAGATGGAGTTCTGCCATTAGGGGTTGAGCAAAGCGCCCCTGTGATTAAAGAGGGAAAGCTTCATGCTCGATACCCTGGCGGGATCCTAAAATACAAAGAAGGATCAGCCATCGATCAGAATGTAGAAGCCGCGGGTGAGAATAGCTTGTTAGTTGTGAGCAAAATTCTCAAAAATTATAACTACCACTCGCTCAAGGTTAATCTAGACTATTCTAAAGAAGGACAACTGAGTGCCAGATCACAGTTTAAGGGCCGTAACCCAGATGTTTTATCCGGGCGTCCGATTAATCTGAACCTCAGCATAGAAGAAAACATTCCAGCATTACTAAAAACGTTGAACATGATAAATGCATCAAAGCTGGAAAATATGTTCTTAAAGCAGATTGGTGTGGATAAGTAGCATTTTTGCGCTTGAATTTTAAAATTAAATGGCTGGACGCACCTGTCACCTTGCCTTTTAAAGTAGGCAATCAGGTATGAAGTCCACAAAAGGTTGTAACCAATGGATATCCAACTTAAGCTGTTTTATATACCATTTTTTATCGCCATGATTTCGGTACTATCACTGACTACACTATCTGGCTGCACACCAACGGTACAAGTTACCGCTTCTGAAAAGCCGATAGAAGTGAATTTAAACGTCAAAATAGAACACGAAATTCGTATTAAAGTTGATAAGGAAATCGATGAGCTGTTTAATGATGATGATGTCTTTTGAGTTGGCAGGGAGTATGCCATGACGCGATTAGTGCCCTTCTTCCTATCTTTCTTTTTTGCTTTTAGTGCATTTGCTCTCGATCTTCAGCAAGCAAAAGACCAAGGCCTTGTTGGTGAAGCCAATACGGGTCTTATTGCTCCTGTCACCGCCCGTCCGTCTCAACAAGTCCGAAACCTAATTTCTGAAGTAAATAACCGCCGAACTAACACTTTCAAGAAAATAGCGGTCTCCCATGGCTTAACCGTCAAAGAAGTTGGGCATATTGCCCACAAAAAAGCTATCGAGCGAACCTCTCCGGGGAATTACTATCAGGACTCATCCGGCAAATGGATTAAAAAGTAAATGTAGTTGTCGACGAGCCGTTCAAGAACGTCGAACTAAACGTTAAGCAAAACTTAACCCCGGCATAAGAATATTATAATTATCCTTATCCCCCTTTGCGCATATACTCCTGCGACGATTTACTCACAGTTGAAACCAATGTCTGCTGTTCACTCTTTTTTCAATAAACTTTCTAAGACCGATGGTATCTTCATTGCAGTCGCGCTGCTGTGCCTGCTTCCCGTAGTCAGTTCTCCCATTGCACTGGTTCTCGGCTTCACATTGGCAACATTTGGCTTGGTGCCATCCCAGTTCAATTTGGCCGCACTGACGAAAAAGCTCCTTTCTTATTCCATCATTGGCCTAGGATTTGGCATCCAACTCGATCAAGCGATCGAAGCTAGTAAGCAGGGACTAGGCCTAATTGTTGCCTCTATTTTCTGTACGTTACTGCTTGGTTATGTACTGACTAAGCTATTGCGTATCGAACAAAAGACCGGCCATCTAATCGCTTCAGGTACGGCTATTTGTGGGGGAAGTGCAATTGCTGCAGTTGCTCCTGCAATCAATGCAAAAGATGACCAAACATCGCTAGCATTAGCGACAGTATTTGTGCTTAACGCCATCGCCTTGTTTATCTTTCCGGTGATTGGCCACTCTTTGGAAATGAGTCAGCATGCATTCGGTACCTGGGCTGCGATTGCGATCCATGACACGTCATCAGTCGTCGGCGCTGCGGGTGCCTATGGCGATGAGGCCTTGAAGACAGCAACAACATTAAAACTGGCACGCGCCCTATGGATTATTCCAATCGCTTTCCTAAGTGCCCTGATGTTCAAAGGCAACAGTAAGAAAATTGGTGTGCCATTTTTCATCTTGTTTTACTGCTTAGCTATTGGTGTCGCCTACCTACTACCTGATTTCCAGTCGCTATATTCCGCGATTTTCTCAATGTCCAAGCGTGTACTCGTAGTCTGTTTGTTCTTGATCGGTTCCGGTATCACTATCCAAAAACTTAGGGCGGCAGGAATCCAACCTTTACTGCTCGGGGTCTTGTTATGGGTATGTATCGGTGGTGGGTCTTTGGCCTACATCCAACTTAGCAGCTAATAGGCTGTCCATTACTTAATGCCAAGACAGCGAACTCATTAAATCTGGGTTCGCTGTTTTTTTACCTGGCAACGTTACGGTGTAATGTCTATCCTGTCGGAGACACTGTTTATCTGCTTCGCTTCTTCACGAAACTCTTTATTATCTTGCTGCTCTATACTGACTTTTCTTCTGGCTTGATGTTTTGCCTTTAACCGATTGATCCCTATGGTTAAAATAATAACAAAAGCAAGCAGGTCTAAAAGTGCGCTGGTGAGCCCTGAGGTAAACGATGAGGTGATCAGAATGCTACTTACTATCCCTACCCAAACAATCATTCTCAACCTCTTATCATTGATGATTCTATGGGGTAATTATTAACTAATTGTCTGGGTTCAGAAATTCGCTTTCACTCTATAACATTCAGATTCGTTATATGTCATCAACATTTGGCAGCTTGTAACTCGTCTAACCGTGTTGTCCACCGATTGGAACGAAAGGCTTGCCGCATATGCCAGTTTGTTGAACCGATCACTGAGGCGGGCTTAACCCCATTCTTGAATCGGGCATTCATTTGATCGGTGATAGCCATCAGATCTCTTCGCTTCATTTCTTCCAATGCACTGGTATCAAACATATCGAATTGGAACTGATCATTGTTTGAGTCTGTTAACCCATCCAGAATCACCCCGATTTTCTGGTATGCATAACCGGAGCGATAAATTGATTGCAATTGCTCTAGTGCAACATCAAGAAACTTATAACTATCCTGACTCGGGCACATCAACTCCCGAGCACTACTGATATTATGTTGCGGCAAGTCTTTATATCGGTTGGTACGAAGAAAAACCCCCACAACATTCGCTTGGCTATTCTGTCGCCGCAACTTTTCCCCTGCGCGCTGGCAATGAAAGGCAAGAGCTGATTTCAAATCATTCAAGTCACTGATGTCGGTTCCGAAGCTGCGGCTAGATAAGATTTGCTTTCGCTTCTCATCAATATCTCCAGGGTCGATACAGGAAACTCCCTGCAATTCTAACGCTGTCCGAGCTAGGCCAACATTCCACAATCGGCGCATATCAGCCGGGTTTTGCTCAGAGAGTTGCAATGCTGTATTGATCCCACTCGTTTGAAGACGGGTTGCCGTCTTGGCGCCAACTCCCCATATATCCTGAACCGTACACCTTTCTAACAACCATTGACGTCGCTGTTGAGTATCAATTTGAATGACGCCTCTAACCCTTTGCTCATACTGCTTAGCCGCCTGGTTGCCTAACTTGGCCAATGTCGGACTAGAACCAATACCGACCCTGACAGGCAAACCAAGGTGTGAATAAATGGTGTCACGAATCTCTTTACCATACTGGGTTAAACCATCAAGTTTGAAACCATCCAACCTAACAAAGGCCTCATCAATGGAGTACTGCTCTACATGCGGAGAAAAACGATGCAGCTCTTCAATGAACCGACGGCTCATATCTGCATATAAGGTGTAATTTGAGCTTCTTACCTCTACACCCATTTTTCTAGCTTCACGCTCAACCTTAAACCAAGGCGCACCCCGTTTAATGCCTAATGCTTTGGCTTCTGCTGACAAAGCAACACAACATCCATCATTGTTAGACAGAACCACTAATGGTTTATTAACCAGCTTAGGGTCAAACAGTTGCTCACAGGCACAGTAAAAGCTTTTCGCATCCACTAATGCCCATACCTGATCTCGGTATCCATCAAGTGCTGCCATCGCTTAACCCAACAAGTTATGCACGTTACGAGTGACAACGCCAAAGATCTCAGAATCCTCTGGCATAGGGAAAGGCTTAAATTGCGGGTTTTCAGCAACCAACCACCATGCTTCATCATGGCGCATTAATCGCTTACAGGTAAATTCATCATAAACTCGGGCGATGACAATCCTGCCCGGAACAACAGGCTCTGCCCGGTCCACCACCAACAAGTCACCATCATAAATCCCCGCTCCCATCATTGACTCACCCGATGCCCTAAGGAAAAATGTCGCATTAGGGTTACGAATCATGTAACTCTCTAAATCGAGCTCTTCCTGATGACCATCCGCGGGTGATGGGAAACCACACTTCACACCTTCGATAAAGTAAGGAAATACCTTCATCTCCAACGCTCTTAATTAAACTGTATGTATGTACAGTATAATGATAAATAGCTAGAATAGTCACACCTTAGTTTCAACTTTTGGCATAAGTGAAGTTTGTACAAGCAAGTCAGACACTTTATATACAATTTCAACCACCTAGCATTATTACGCTGAAGGTTGTGACGCTACCGGTGGTAATTGAAGCAACAATTGCTGCCATCTTCGACAAACACACTTTTTTCAACGAGTAATATCAAACATCCACTCATCAATGTTGATAAGATTGTCGCTTATAAAAATAAAATGCAGGGATTTACCAAGGAGTTTTAATGCAAAAAATTTTTGCAATGTTAGCTGTGCTGCTATTGGCTGGCTGTTCAACAACTGAAAATACACATACACACACTGACAGCCAATGCATTGGCCAGATGACCACCGAAGAAGCCTATGGCCACCTGAACCCAGACCGTTTTACTATTCAGGTACTGGCTTTAACCGAAGAGCGACAGGGTGATGTTCGCAACTATATTAACCATATCCAAGGCCAACAACCGATTTGGGTTAACTGGAAGAAGAGCCAAAGTGGGCGCTGGTATGCCGTGATTTACGGAGATTTCGCAACTAAAGATGAAGCGAAAGCAGTCATTGACCGCCTACCTGAAGCCGTTCGCCAGCAAGGCCCCTTCATTAGAAGCTTCGCCGAAGTAAAAAATGACCAGCAAACCGATGTATTCCGTTTGCGTTGATTAAAAAAAGCCGGAACTTTGATTCCGGCTTTTTACTGCTATTCATTTCATCCTAACCATCAGCGACCTTCAAACAACTGACCGACCGTTTTCATTGGAATAAACATCCTCACCCGGCCATTGTGTTCGCACAGCACTTCAAAACCATATTTGGTATAGAAAGATTCCGCTTCTGGGCTCAAACAGTCAACGACAATTGCATAAGCCCTCATATGGGCATTGACTTGCCATAGGTACTTCAAGGCCTTGACTAAGCTAACTTTCCCTAAGCCGTTTCCGTGATATTCATGATGGACAGCCAATTGAGCTAACAAGAATACCGGAATGGGATATTTGGGCAGTTTTTTTGCCATCGCCGCAGGCAAGGTATCGCGACAGATAGAGCTTGGGGCAATGCTGTAGAAAGCGCAGATCGGCCGTTTTTGATTAGGGAGAGGAAGTAAAGCAGGTAAAACCATGGTCCGGCTTATACCTGCCTGCATATGTTTTGCCGCCTGAGTCTGAATGAAGTTGTTGAGTTCCGGTTCCCCGCAATCAAACGATGCCCGATCATGCTGTTTTTTATCTAGCTCGATAAACTCTTTGGACCAACTCACTTATTTAAAGCCCTTCTCTTGCGCAAAATCTACTGCGTCGAGTAACGCTTTATTCGGAGCTTTGGCTTTATCACAAGCATCAACAAACCGGTCAAACACATCACCGTCTACGGTGATACTTTCATGCTGAGCAATCACTTGAGTGGCATCTTCGTCCATAAGACGAACCACATACTCAGTCAAACTCTTTAGCCCCAGCAGCGCTGAGGCTTTTTCGGCTTTGGCTTTAATTTCTTCATCTAAACGCAAGTCAAGTCGCGCTGTTGCCATAATAACCTCCATTAGTACGGAAAGGTTCCGTACATGAAGAGTATATCCTTTGACCGTTAATACAGCAAATCGTACGGAAGGATTCCGTACGATTATCACATACTTGCTATGATGAAATTATTGCGGTGCTGTGGACTTCATCGCTGTGTGAATAGTCCCCTTCAAGTTTTCGTAGTTCACGTAGCAAAATATATAACAGCATCAGACCGGTAGCTGCCAAGCCTGCGGCTAGTCCACCCCAGACGCCTTCTAAACCAAATAGGTTCATCAACACCCATGCAGATGGCAGGCCAATAAGCCAATAACCAATACCCGTTGTTACCGTCGGTGCTTTAACCACTTTCATGCCGCGAAGAATGCTAATCGCAGCCAACTGCCAGGCATCGACCACAAAACAAGCCGCAACCATAATCATCACGCTTGGCAAAGCTGCAACTAGCTCTTCTGCCAACGCATCCCCTTCAACATTGAAAACGAAGGTGAGGAACTCTGGTTTGGCAATCAGGAATGCACCAAATAATGCACTGGTAACGGTTACCAGCAACAAGGCTTGCTTGGCATAACGCTTAACCATAGCCGGCTCTTGCTGGCCGACATGCTGGCTGACCAAGATTGAGACTGCCTGAGACAAACCAAAGGCCACATTCCAAGACAGGTTCAAGCACTGCATCGCTATCTGGTGAATAGCCAGTGATACCGCTCCCAACGTACCGGCCAGCAAAGCAGCCGTTGAGAACAAAGCATGCTCCATTAAGGTTGCGATCATGATCGGCACGCCAATGGCCAATAAAGGGACAAGAATACCCAAGCGGTACTCATGCCAATGGGTAAACGGGTTGTAGGTGCGGTATTTGTTGCAAGAGAATACCCAGTAGCCGTAGCCCAACATAACAATGAACGCTGCCAAAGCTGTGCCGTAGCCAAGACCGGCTAACCCCATCTCTAGCTTGAAAGCCATCAAGTAGCTCAAAGGCACATTCAGAATCACCGTAACGATAGACATCACCATTACCGAGCGGGTATCGCCGAATGCGCTGACCAAACTACGTAGTACCAACAACACTAGAGTTGGCAACATCGCCCATTTAAGTGCATCCAAATATTCAACGGCCAACACAACCGTTTCTGGATCTTGGTTCGCCTTGAGCAACAAACCATCCATCCAAAAGAAAACCGGCAACAAAGTTACCGTCAGAATAACCGACAACAATAGCCCACTTTTTAGAGAGATACTTACCTCGGCATCCCCCTGCTGGGTATTTTTCATTCTTTTGCCATAAGCAATAGCAATTAAGTTAGCCACACAACCTACGGTACTGCCAGCTACAGTAAAGACAATGGAATACACTGCCGCACCAAGACCACCACCCGCTATAGCTAGGATACTCAGCTGAGCCATCATCCAGACATCGGTAAAAACCAACATTTGAGCAACCAGCTGAGAAATTATGAGTGGCACTGCCAGGCTGATTAATTTTTTCATTTTTCACCACGAAACACTAAAGCATTGCGAAACAGACAGGGATCTCAGCGATGACAAAAAGGCGGCCTACTCAAAAGAACACAAATGCGAAAAAGTAAGCTAAAAGTGCGATACAGCCATCAAACTGCTGAGATACTACTAATGTAAATTTTCCCAATTTGTGTTTCAAACGACATTTATAGTACCTTAGCATTCATAAAACTCATGCAAGAGACAACTTGAAAGCTGTTTCCTTCACTCTCGAGGCTAACGATGAAAAAAAGACACAATTTGCTGCCATCTTCTTTGAATGGACTAAGGGTGTTTGAAGCAGCAGCCCGGCATCTTAGTTTCACACTGGCTGCAGAAGAGCTGAACGTCACGCAAAGTGCGGTAAGCCGACAAATCAGGCAGTTAGAAGAGCAACTTGGGTTACCCCTGTTCATTCGCCATCACCGAGCATTGGAGCTTTCATCCCAAGGAAAAGAAATCGCTTTGTTGCTCACCCGCCAATACAGCGAGCTAAACCAAACCATTCGCCAATTGAAAGCCAAAGAAACAGATACTTTACGGGTACAGGTTGCTATGAGCTTTGCTGTGCGGTGGCTGATCCCACGTTTGCATTCCTTTAAGTCACTTAACCCTGACGTCAATATTGTCTTGTCTTCAAGCATGGGGCACAGCAATGAACTGTTGCAGTTGGAAGAAGATGACTGTGATATAGCGATATATAACGTGCCGGAAATCAGCAAAAGCGCCAATATGCCCACTTTTTTCAGAAAAGAGTATCTCGCCCCTGTCTATTCCGAGTTATTGACCAAAACCGACGAGCCAATTTCTGTCGATGAATTGATTGCCAATTACCCGCGCTTGCACCCGACTTCTGACCAATGTGATTGGAGTGAATGGCTCAGCCGAAATGACCGAACAGAGCAAATCAATAAAGATGGATTAACCTTCAATACACTGGATATGGCATTGACATCTTGTTTTGCCGGTCAAGGGGTGACCATCACCGACTTGATGCTGGTTGTCCATGAGCTTCAGCAAGGGTATTTAAAACTGCCTACCGAGGCGACTATTGTTACCAACAGTACCTGGCAGTATTACTATCAAACGGTCACAAAAGGTGACAACGTCACTCGCTTTATTGATTGGATGGTACAGGAAGAGAAAAAAGATTGGGCCGCGCTAACCCATATGGCTGAGTTGCACGGCTGGAAGATCATTGATTAATTCAACTCGATGATATGTTTATATAGAGTCGATAAGTTCTGGCAGTATCTCGAACAAATCGCCGACTAAGCCATAATCAGCTATTTCAAATATGGGGGCATCTGCATCACTATTAATAGCGACAATGACTTTGGCATCTTTCATCCCGGCAAGGTGCTGGATCGCACCAGATATCCCCACTGCAATATACAGCTCTGGAGCCACTATCTTACCGGTTTGACCGACTTGATAATCATTGGAGATAAACCCTGCATCGACGGCTGCCCTTGATGCACCGACAGCACCACCGAGTTTATCGGCGAGCTTTTCAATCAACGCAAAGTTGTCTTTACTCCCGAGCGCCCTACCGCCTGATACCACAACCCGAGCAGCGGTTAAATCAGGCCTTTCACTTTCAGAAGCCTGACGCTCTACAAACTCACTCAATGTATTGGCGATTGAGGCATCGAGTAGCTTTTGTTCAGCCTGAGTATCTGCTATTTGAGCAGCCTCAAACGCCGACCCACGGGTAGTCATTAAGATTTTGCTGTCTTTAGAGCGTACCCGCGCTAATGCATTACCTGCATATATCGGCCTAACAACAGTGTCAGCATTCTCAATCGTAACGACATCAGACAGCATTCCAACATCAAGCAAAGCCGCAACTCGCGGCAGCAAGTTTTTACCGAATGTCGTGGCAGGGGCAATAATATGGCTATGATCCGCTGCGATCTCGGTGATCAGCGTAGCACTATTTTCGGCCAATTGATGCTGGTAGACGGAGTTATCCGCCACCAAGACTTGATTGATACCTTCGACATGTGACACTTCTTCAACTACCGCTGAGCACTGATAACCGATTACTAATACATCTATAGGCAGATTTAATGAAGATGCTGCGCCAACAGCTTTGAGCGTCTCTCCTGAAAGGAGATGATTGTCATGCTCTGCAATTACAAGTACCGTCATCCGATCACCTTTGATGTATTTTTGAGTTTATCAACCAACTCAGAGACGGAGCTCACTTTCACTCCACCAGAACGCTGAGCGGGTGCCATTACCTCAATAATCTCCTGATGGTTTTCGATAGCCACACCCAACTCATCCGGAGTTAGGATATCCAGTGGCTTTTTCTTGGCTTTCATTATATTTGGCAGAGAGGCATATCTCGGTTCATTGAGTCGAAGGTCTGTACTCAAAACCGCAGGTAAAGTGAGCTGTAGAGTTTCCAACCCACCATCAACTTCGCGGGTGACTTTAAGTGCTCGCTGGCCGCCACCTGTTACACCGTCACCTGCAATATCAATATCTGATGCAAAGGTACCTTGGGAGTAACCAAGCAAGGCGGACAGCATTTGAGCGACTTGGTTGTTATCAGTATCAATGGATTGCTTGCCTAAAATAAGTAATTCTGGTTGGTCTCTTTTTGCTATGGCTGCAAGTAGCTTCGCTACCGATAAAGGTTCAGTGACAGCGTCACACTCAATATGAATCGCCCTATCAGCCCCTAGTGCTAGGGCCGTTCTCAACTGCTCTTGGCAAGTTGCATCTCCTGCAGAGATGACGACAACTTCATCAGCATGACCGGCCTCACGAAGACGTATCGCTTCTTCTACGGCGATTTCACAGAAAGGATTCATCGACATTTTGACGTTCGCGGTTTCAACGCCAGAGCCGTCATTTTTTACCCTTACCTTTACGTAAGGATCAATGACTCGTTTTATCGCAACATACACTTTCACAGGCACTTCCTTATCAAACCAAGGCGTTTAAACCTCGTAATTGATTTATTCTTTGAGCCTAGTTGAGTTTACGTTTACGTCAACTGGACTATATTTTAACCAAGCGCAGTTCAGTAAGGGATTGAAGCATGAGTTCAGAGCAACAAAGAGAAAGCATGTCGTTTGATGTTGTGATTGTTGGTGCTGGCCCTGCCGGACTGTCAGCTGCCTGCAGGCTGATGCAACTGGCTAATGAAAGCGAAGCGCCCTTATCAGTGTGTGTAGTCGAAAAAGGTGCTGAAGTTGGCAGTCATATCCTGTCGGGGGCTTTGTTTGAGCATAAAGCTCTTGATGAACTGTTTCCTGACTGGGAACGGATGGAAGCTCCCCTCCACACAGCAGTGTCTGTTGATCAATTTTGCTACCTAACTAACGAATTCAACCACATCACTGTTGCTGAGCCTCTTGTTCCCGAAACACTTCAGAACATTGGCAATTTTGTAATAAGCCTCGGTAACCTCTGCAGGTGGTTGGCAAAGCAAGCTGAAGCACTTGGTGTTGAAATCTTCCCCGGTTTTCCCGCCAATGACATTCTGTATAACAGCCAAGGTATGGTCGCAGGTATTATCACCAAAGACATGGGATCGGATAAGCAAGGGGATCAAAAAGCCACTTTTGAACCCGGTATTGAGCTTCATGCCAAATACACCATTTTTGCTGAAGGCTCGCGCGGTCACTTGGGCAAGCAACTGATTGAGCAGTTTCATCTCGACCACGGTAAACAGCCACAGCATTATGCCCTTGGCCTTAAAGAACTATGGGAAATCCCCCCTGAACACCACAAACCAGGCCATGTTATCCATGGGGTTGGGTGGCCACTTAGCCAAACGGGTACTAATGGCGGCAGCTTTTTGTATCATCTGGAAAATAATCAGGTTGCCGTTGGTCTAATCGTTGATCTTAACTATCACAACCCATATCTAAGTCCGTTTGATGAGTTCCAGCAACTCAAACATCACCCCTTATTCAGCCAGCACTTATCAGGTGGTCAGCGTATTGCCTATGGCGCAAGGGCGATCACCAAAGGCGGGCTTTCATCATTACCAAGACAGCAGTTTCCTGGTGGCGTTTTAGTGGGTTGCGATGCGGGCACATTGAACATGGCCAAAATCAAAGGCAGCCATACCGGCATGAAGTCGGGCATGATAGCGGCTGAAGCTGTCTTTCATGAATTAGAGCAAGGCTTTCATCAAACCACGCCAGGGTATGACAAATTCTTCAATAATTCTTGGCTTTATGAAGAGTTACATGAATCGCGCAATTTTGGCGCAGAGATCCACCGTTTCGGCACCTTAATCGGTGGGGCACTTGCCTCTATTGAGCAAAAATGGTTTAGCAAGTCCTTCAATTGGTCACTCAAAGACGAAACACCCGACCATGAGTGCCTAGAACCCATTAGCGACCACCAGCCCATTGAGTATCCAAAACCTGATGGTCAATTGAGCTTTGATAAACCTTCATCTGTTTTTCTCTCTGGTACCCAGCATGAAGAAAATCAGCCCTGTCATTTGCTCCTAGCTGATAGTTCAATACCTATCAATTTACACTTAGAGCGCTTTGATGAACCAAGCCAAAGGTACTGCCCTGCGGGCGTTTATGAGGTGATAGAAAAAGAAGGGAAAGCGACATTTCAAATCAATGCCGCCAACTGCGTCCATTGTAAAACCTGTGATATTAAAGACCCGTCACAGAATATCACTTGGGTACCACCAGAAGGTGGAGGCGGACCAAACTACCCAAACATGTAATGAACTACAGCGCTCTAATTTACGTTGCAGCGGATCTGGAGCGCTGTCTATAACTAGATAAAGTTATCTAGCCCAGCGAGTTTTTCGCCACAACTCTTGTTGTTCATTAGTCAGGAATGTCCAAGCAACAAATCTCGTCAGCTTCTGGCCCTGCGCCATATCAATGGTTTTGACCTCCACAGCCCCAGCCTTTTTCAGCTGTTTGTATATAGCTGGAAGATTATCTTTTTTCGATACCAAGGTCGTAAACCAGAAGCATTGGGTGGCCTTTTCACTGCTTTGGGTAATCATCCGCTTAATGAAGGCTGCTTCACCGCCTGGGCACCAGAGCTCTGCTTTTTGCCCACCAAAGTTTAACACCGGTTTTTTAGCACCCATGTTGTGGGACAGCACTTCCTGCTTGGAACCTTTGTTGCGAGTATTCTTTAGTCCGGCTTTGTTATGCCCACCTTTCTTTTCCGAATTCGCTTTTAGGTTCTTGACCTTACGCGCACTACCTGCCATTGCTTCTTCTAACGAGGTATGGAATGGCGGGTTACATAACGTGAAATCAAACAGATCATTATCGTTGATCATACCTGTGAAAATATAATCTGGATTTTTCTGCAAGCGGCATTGAATCCCGCCTTTCAAAGAAGGATTCGAATCAACAATGAACTTGGCCGATTTGATAGAGATAGGATCAATATCGGCGGCGACAAGCTGCCAGCCATAGACGCGGTGACCAATAATTGGGTAAACACAATTTGCACCAGTGCCTATATCAAGCCCCTTGATTGTCTTACCTTTTGGAATTTTTCCACCGTTTGAGTCAGCTAATAAATCAGCAATATAATGCAAGTAATCAGCCCTACCCGGGATTGGCGGACAAAGGAAACCGGCCGGAATATCCCAATAGGATACCGAGTAGAAGTGGCTAAGCAACGCGCGGTTGAGCATTTTCACGGCAGCCGGATCACTGAAGTTAACCGACAAATCACCGTATGGATTCTTCTCAACAAATGGCGACAATTCCGGACAACTGTGGATCAGTTTGTCAAAATCATAACGCGCTCGATGAGGGTTTCGTGGATGTAGCCCCTTGCTCGGCGCTTTTTGCTTATGTTTTTGTGCCATATTGCTTTCTTTAATCAACGGTTACTCGGCATAGAGCCTAAGAAGGAGTGGTATCCTACTTGAAACTGTAGCGGCTTGGAACCGCCGAAAGATAAACTTTGGTTAGAATTCAGGCTAATAAACTGTTGATCATTTCAATGCTGCAGCACTCATTACACACAAAGCCCCCATCACCACTTAGGTGATAAGGGGCATTTAACTCAAAAGCCTACAAGTCTTTAGTTACTTTTCATCTTTGGTCTTCACAGATGCCATCACATCGGTAAATTTCTCGACTAAATCGATCGGCATCGGGAACACAATAGTCGTCGTTCTATCGTTGGAAATCTCTGTAAGGGTCTGCATATAACGCAGCTGTACAGCATTTGGCGACTGATTCAGCACTTCTGCCGCCTCTCGCAACTTAGCTGAAGCCTCAAGCTCACCAGTTGCATGTATCACCTTGGCTCGACGTGAACGCTCGGCCTCTGCTTGACGGGCAAGTGCGCGAACCATACTGTCATCCAAATCGACATGCTTGATTTCTACGTTGGCGACTTTGATCCCCCAGTTATCGGTATGTTGATCCAGGATCCCTTGTAGATCTCGATTCAATTCCTCACGGGCTGATAAAAGTTCATCCAGTTCATGTTGACCCAACACCGAACGCAACGTGGTTTGAGATAACTGGCTGGTGGCTTCAAGGTAGTTTTCTACATTGTTGATTGCCATTTTCGGGTCAACAACCCGGAAGTAAACCACCGCGTTAACTTTGACCGAAACGTTATCTCGAGTGATCAAATCTTGAGTAGGTACATCCAACACGATCGTCCGCAAATCTACACGCACCATTTGCTGGATTATTGGGATAATGATGATCAGGCCAGGCCCTTTTACTTGGTAAAATCGACCAAGTAGAAAGACAACGGCACGCTCGTACTCTCGTAACACTTTGAACATGCTAACAATAAGCACGAATACCAGAACTATAATCGTTGCTAATGAGTATGTGATCATATAATTGATCCTTATAAAAAGGTTATTCCAAGCACATTAGATTTATTTCGTTCGCTGGTTTACTTCCAAACATAGGCCGTTAATCTCAATAACCGTGACCCTGTCACCCTTATTCAGAGGGACATCACAGTTGGCTTGCCAAATTTCACCTTCCACCAACACTCGTCCACTCCCTGGAAAACCACTTACTACAACGGCTTCTTGTCCTAACAAGGCTTCCATACCCGTCGTCACCGGTTTCCGGCGTGCTTTGAGCAACAAACTAAGAATGACAAAAGTAAATACGGCTGAAACGACTGTCAGGCCCACGATTAACGGTATGGCAATTTGATAACCCGGTGTTTCGGTATCCATCAACATCACCGAACCGAGCGCAAATGCGACAATCCCTCCCAAGCCAAGTATTCCAAAGCTTGGGCTGAATGCCTCTGCGACCATCAACGCTATCCCTAGCAGCAACAGTCCCAACCCCGCATAACTCACAGGTAGCATCTGTAGGGAGTACATTGCCAATAATAGGCATATCCCCCCCAATACTCCGGGCAGGCCAACACCTGGGTTATAGAACTCCAATAGCAGGCCATAAATGCCTATTAGCATGAGAATATAGGCCACATTCGGGTTGGTTATCACAGACAACAATTTAAACCGCCAATCTTGCTCCCTCTCTATATAGGCAACATCTGAAAGCTCTATTTTTGCTTCGAGCCCATTGATAACTACAGTTCGCCCATTAGACTGACTGATAAGCCCATCTAAGTCAGAAGCGAGAAAATCAATCACGTTGAGCTCTAGGGCTTGTTCTGCATCAATACTTGCTGCCTCGGTAACAGCAGTTTCTGCCCACTCTTCATTTCGACCATGAAGTTTAGCCAGCCCACGTATATACGCACGCGCATCATTGATGACTTTTTTCTCCATCGCCGTTTTAGCCGTTACTTTATCGTCGTCGGAATCATCACTAGCCGCATCATCACTTTCATCACTGGCGTCTTTAGGCTCTTGCTCTTTCCTAGGAGTAAAAGGGTTCTTGCCACCAGAATCATCATCCTGCCCCCCGGGAGCCGATATAGATACTGGTGTTGCAGCCCCTAAATTAGTCCCTGGCGCCATCGCTGCAACATGGCTGGCGAGAAGAATATATGTACCGGCGCTAGCGGCTCTTGCTCCTGCAGGACCGACCCAGGTTGCAACAGGTAATGGTGATGTGGTTATTGCGCGTATAATGTCACGCATGGAGGTATCCAATCCTCCGGGAGTATCGACTTTGAGTACGATAAAACTTGCTTGTTCCTTGTGCGCTTGTTCGATTTCTCGTGACACATAGTCACTGGTTGCTGGCCCTATCCCGCCGGATATTTCAATCACCCAAACATTTTGTGCCAGTACAGGCTGACTGAAAAACCAGATGCTGAGTGCAGCTAAAACAGCCAACACTTTCATACACCCTCCTCGCCATGACTGACCAAACTTAAGGATTCTTATTGTTCAAGCCAACCATTGCTGTCCATTAAGGTATTAACCAATTTGTTAATAAGCATAGTTCATTGACTTCATTGACTAACCAACTTTGCTGAAGTGATAGCTAAAAATGGAAAGCATTATTGACAGCAGACAGAAAGTCTAAGGCAGCTTGTTAGTTGTCTTGAATGACAGGCTTGTGAAAATTTCATGATGTTTATACTTAACTGAAGAACAATGACAACGTCCTCAGACAAGTGAGATCACCCTATGCGAACAGTGCGTCATTCTATGTTGTGTATATGGCTATTTTTCAGTTCTCTCATATCATTTTCACTCCCCTCTATTGCAGCCAGCAACTCCACGGTTAACGTGGGCACATATCACTGTCCCCCTTTTGTTATCGAGAGTGAATCCCAGCCGCCAGAAGGGTTGAGTATTTATCTTTGGCAGCAGATTGCCCTCGAGCTCGGCGTTGACTACAACTACAGCCACCATGAGCTTGGTGAACTACTAGAGCAAGTCAGTGACAATACACTTAACATAGGCGTGTCTTGTATTTCTATTACACCTGAACGTGAAGAAGTGCTCGATTTCTCCCACTCTTTCTATGAGACCCATCTCGCCATCGCGGTCAAACAGCAGGGCTACCTGTCTTCAATTAAAAATATTTTCACCAATACCAAACTATGGTTTGTACTAGGGATTGCGTTCATTGCTGCAGGCTTTGTCGGTGGTATTTATTACCTACTGGAGCACAGAGTGAATGACAAACTGTATTCTATGCGTTCAAAATTCGCCCAGATGGTTGAAGGGTTTATTCTGGGGCTTCTTTTTATAACAAAAGGCCCTTTCAATTATTATGAATTTAAGACCCTTACCGGGAGAGTGCTGACAGTCCTATTGGCTGTATTCACAACGTTTTTTATTGCAAGTATTACTGCCATTCTTGCCAGTACATTTACCTTAGGCTTGATCAGTAGCGATATCAAAGGCCCTAATGATCTGGCTAATCTATCGGTGGGTGCTAAAGCTAAGTCTACTTCCTCTCTATTCTTAACTAGCCACAGCATTGTTCACCGTAGTTATGAATCAACTAACGACTTACTAGAGGCGTTGAATAATAACGAAGTAGAGGCAATCGTTGCTGATGATGCTGTTTTAAAATACCTCATCAAAAAAGCGAAAGAAGAAGGACGATATAAAGGCCTATCGGTATTACCGTATCAATTCGAAAAACAAAATTACGGTCTGGTCATCGAAAATAACAGCCCTCACAGGGAAAAATTAAACCGCGCATTACTAAAGATCCGTAATAGCCCAGAATGGCGCCAGACCCTCAACAAATACTTTGCCGACAAATAAAAAAAGGGCGCTCATATGAGCGCCAAAAGCCAAGACAACTAAGAGAGTGTAGTTAATTCTGTCTATAGTGGATTATTTCCACTTAAAAAGCCGGCCAAATTTCGATGGATGATATGACCAACAGTGATCAAATATCGTCATCAGTTCTGGATTACCATATTTCGACAAATTAACTGCGTGAAAACGGTTTTTACTTTCTTTAAGCTTCGCAATGCGCTTCATCATTTCATCAGGTTGTGATGGCGCAATAAAATCAGACAACACGATCAAGTCTGCATTTTTATACTTCTCGCTCAACATCAGTTCTATAGACTGATCAAGCACCGGGCCTAAATCTGTTCCGCCATGGAATGAATAAGAGAGAAAGTTTAACACCTCACTCAAACCATCTTGCTTAGTTAGTTCATAGGTAATTTGCTGGGTCGAGAACATAATGACATAGCAATCTCTGTCTTCAGCAAGGGCAATTTGCATCAAACCGTAAGCTAACGCCTTTGCGCATTGCTCTGGAAAGCCATTCATCGATCCTGATGCATCGATACATACAATAAACGGCCCTTTCTCCTGTTCAACTTGCTTGGTTTGGCGTTTATAGGCTTTTACCCGGCGCAATTTACGCTGTGCACCTTGTACCTTGTAGTTAAGCAGACGCTTATCGACTAAGTGCTTATAAAAGACAACTTCCAATTCTGGATAAGCTAAAAACATGGCTTCATTGGGCAGCAATTTTGATAAGTCGTCACTTTCGTGGATACCCACTATATCATCCGTAACGTTATCGCTTTGTTCCTCGACCATTTTCAGGTCTTCAGACCTTACCCGCTCCTTGTTAGGATCATCGACTTCATTTGCCATCCGGCCAAGTTTTTCAGCAATTTCTTTCAAGCCACTATTTTTCTTCAAGAAATGCGCCATGCTTTTAAGCGTGCTGACGTCAGTTTTTGTCAGCTTAGCTTTAGCCATATCCCACAGGCGCCCTGCCTTGGTTGGATCGCCTGCCCCGGTGACCTCTTCCATGTGCTGCATCGTTTCAATACGCTGGTATAAATCAGCAAGCAACTTTTCTTTGTGCTGCTCAAGCTCAATCTGTTGAGCTTCAGTCAGTGCCAACGTCAGATACTTATGCCATTGGCTACAAAAGTAACTTTGAAACATCGGGTTGTGCTTTTGGTGCTCCCGCTCAAGCAGAGTTTTAGCTTTGAAGTAAAAGGCTGAATGACCTTCTAATTGCTTCACCACCTCATCAATGTGATTCAAAAAATCCTCGGATTCCCACTGGCAAGCCTGTTGGTAAAGCTCTATTTCCTGATGAAAGCGCTCTTCAACGCTAACATTGGTCATTCGTTTTTGAACTTGTCCTCGCCATTTCATTATCTGCTTTTTCATCGCAGACTTAATCCCAGGGTTAGATTCTGCCGCAACAATGATCTGTTGCTGCAACATTAATTCTTGTACAGCATTGTCGATGATGCCGGACTCAGATAGCATCAAAGCCAAATTTATACCTTCAGAAACCGGCATAAACTACTCTCCCGCTAAGCAAAATACTCAGTCAGATGACTGATACGGAATACATTTTTATCAACCGTTATTTTCAGGTCATGCACTGAATCCGTTGCTTGCGATAAACTCTGCTCAATCCGCTCGGGCAATTGAGGGTCGATAAAGTTATGTGGTAGTGCGCCATGGAAGCTACTGCGGGACACTTTTAGGTTATGCTCTGCATCTAACACTTTCACTGATGCTCTTTCCGCCATTGCTACCCAATGGGCTTGTTGCTCCTGAGTAATACCATTTTCACCTGCAATACCCACCAATACAGCTCGATTAGCAATATCTTTGATCACCAAACGTTGCTGGGCATCCACTTCAAACTGAAGACGGCATAAGTGGGCATTCTTATTTACAAATCCATAAATATCACATTGGCCGGTTTTGATCTTTTTCTCAAAATCATCACCGTCAACATAAACCCAGCGGCTATCACCATTTTCCTGCTCAGAGACCGATGGGTTTTGTTGCAACATAACAAGTTTAATCATGCGTGAGTTGTGATTCACGGTATAACGTCTCGCGCCACTCAAATCACATTTGAACCACTCTTTGCGCATCATTGATTCGCGGCTTAAATTGACCGCTAATTCACTCGCGACTTCTGCATTCACTTCATCAATGATTGTTTGCGCGTCAGTGGCACTGATCTGCGCAGATTCCTGATTGAATGCTTTTTCAATAGCAAAATCGCTCACAATATCTCGGATCACATTGCGTGACTCTGGGCTGTGCCACATACAGTCTTGCAACAGCAACAAATCAAGAGGATTAATCGCATCACGGCCATTGTAGAATGCACTCGCTTTCAGAAGCCTGACCGATTTTTTCCAGCGACGGTCAGAGATGTAGAGTTCACTTTCATGCTCATCAATATGCTCTACACCTTCAGCACGTTGCTCTATCATGGTTTTAAGTTGATAGATTTTCTCGAAAATATCTTCAGATAGTTTGATATCTTCAATGTGAGTCTGCCAATCATCGTATTCTTCATCAGTGATCGCCAAGCCGGGCTCAAGCTCTTGGATACTAGGTCCCTCGCCCATCAGCATGGCTTTAAAATTTTGTTTTTCCTGAATACGGTTAACAAACACCCTTACCAGCATCCTGTCGTACAAGGCTTCCAAACCGCTATCTTCTTCAGGCAATTCATTGGATGCCGTCACTAGCAGTCGCATTGGCACAGGCAGCACATCTTGACCGTTTTTGAAGGTACGTTCATTGACCACGGTAAGTAAGGTATTAAGAATTGCCGGCCCCGCTTTCCAAATCTCATCAAGGAAAACAACTTGCGCGGTTGGCAGGTAGCCATCAACTAAACGGACATACTTACCGTTGTCTTTTAATTCCTGAATAGAAAGTGGCCCAAATACCTCTTCAGGAGTAGAAAAACGCGTCATTAAATAATCAAAAAACTGGCTATTATCGAAAGCTTGAATTAAACGTTTTGCAATCAAACTTTTCGCAATACCCGGAGGACCAAGCAGAAACACACTCTCACCAGCAAGCGCTGCAAGAAGACATAACTTAATTGTTTCTTCTCGCTCATATACGCCATTAGATAACGCTTTAATTAATTTCTGAATCCTTTCAGAAACTAGCGCTTTATTTGGCTGCGCTCTTCTCGCCATTGTCAGCATATTTCCGACCTCTTAAGTTGTCATATCCCTGTACTTTCGTACTTATTATGAGGATAGACACAAACCATTAAATGTTACAATATTGTAAACTGAAATATTTTGTTACAGTCTTTATATATCAAAGAGTTTAACCCGCAACCAGAGCTCAATCTTTGTTTTCATAAATGGGACAGGCTTAACATAATGAGGCGCAGTTATGAGGCAAAAACATGACAAAGCGCATAGAAATACAATTGGTATATATTTTAACCAGTTTTATCTACAAACTTGATCGCTATTACACAGCAGAATGAGTATTTATTTCTTCAGCCGCCAAATTGAAATTGGTTAATTTTCCATCAACTAGAGTTCCCCTACGATTAGAAATAAAACTGGGGCAATGGTTACGAAGAGTTGAAGCGGTTATCAAGAAAAACGCGATAAACGAGTGACTTACGTATAACACTATCTTTTAGCCAAACTACTAACATGCATATTTTTCACATTAGTGTCATAAAGCCGTAATAAGATGAGCGCCAACCTTTTCTGGTGTTGTTTGGAGAATAAAATGCTTACCAGAACCACTCTTTGCGCCCTACTTGCCAGTCTTGCTGTCTCGGTTCACGCGAACGAGACTGTCACAGTTACCGGTTCAACGTCAGCCAGTCATATCGTTGAGGTGCTGGCAGAAACCTATTCCAGTGAAAACAAAGATACCCATATCGAAGTTCAAGGTATTGGTTCATCAGCTGGTATCACTGCTGTGAAACAAAATGTGTCAGACCTAGGTATGAGCTCTCGTTACTTGAAAGCTGAGGAAATTAACCCAGATATTATCACTGTGACGATTGCCCATGACGGTATTGCGCTTGTCGTCCACAAAGATAACCCGGTAGCCAACTTGACTAAAAAGCAAGTTGAAAAAATCTACCATGGCGATATTACCAACTGGAAGGAAGTCGGTGGCCCTGACTTGAAAATCGCCGTCGTGAGTCGTGAGAATGCTTCAGGATCGCGCTTTTCCTTTGAAGACTTCATGGGGCTAACTCAGCAAATCAAAGGCCAAACCGTTTCAGACATCAACCCTCAGGTACTTGTGGTTAATACTAATGGTACGGTAAAGAGTTTGGTATCACGCAATAAACATGCACTAGGTTATGTCTCACTGGGTTCAGTTGATGATTCGATCAAAGCACTCGATTTTGAAGGCGTATCACCAACACTAGAAAATCTAGAGTCAGGAAAATATCAGATTTCTCGACCTTTCTTGATGCTTTATAAAGAGAAGAAAATCAAAGATAGTGCGAAAGCGTTCGTTGATTATGTCACCTCGACGTCTGGTCAAGGATTGATTGAACAGCGTGGTTACGTATCAGTGCTGAAATAATTTTTCAGCGTGCCAGAGCTTCTAATAAAGCTCTAAGATCGGGCACAGTCCATATAAGCTGTGCCCTTTGTTTTATTGGACTACAGGGTATTTAAAGGTAGAGCCCCACTCCGTCCATGAACCATCATATACCGTCAGCAGCTTTCTTCCTGCCAACTCAGCTGCTAACGCTAAAATACAGGCTGTTACCCCAGAGCCACAGCTAAAAATTAACTGCTGATCAGCATCACTTACCGCATCAAAGCGTTGCTGTAATTGCTCTTTAGGCAGAAAGCATCCCTCTTTAAGTAACTGACCAAATGGCAAACTCTTGGCACTTGGCATATGACCGCTTCTCACACCTTGTCGCGGCTCTGGCTGAGTGCCATAAAATCGAGCTGCCGCTCGTGCATCAAGCACCTGAACATCAGGTTTGTTGAGCACTTGCACTAGTTCTTCGCCATCAATAACCCACTGCGGTTGGAAATCTGACTTGAATTTTCCTTTCTCATACGGCTTCGGCTCGCCACTTTCTATTGTGTTGCCTGCAAGTTCCCAGGCTGGCAAACCGCCATCTAGAACAGCAACTTGCTCGTGCCCCATTGCTCGGAACATCCACCACACTCTTGGCGCAGAAAAGATACCTTGGCTATCGTACACTACAACCGTCGAGTCTGTTGAGATGCCTAGTGCTTCCACTTCTCGAGCAAAATGTTCAGCCTCAGGAAGCATGTGAGGAAAAGAAGCCTCTGGATGAGCAACTTTTTTGTCGAAATCAAAATAACGTGCGCTAGGTATACGCTTTTGTTGCCACTCTTGTTCTCCATTTCTGTCTGAGCCAGGTAGGAACCAAGTCGCATCAAGAACAACCAACTGTGGATCCGACAAGTTTTGTGCTAACCATGAGGCAGAAACAAGTGGCGATGTAATTTTGAGCACTGACATTATTAATCCTTAACTAGTTACTTATTCACAAAGATTTACGCTTATTATTTAAAATCACTAGCGATAAATCTCTTCCTTTCGATATCATGAGTTAAATATTGGGTGAGCGTATATAAAGCGCCTACTGATATACGACGTTTTATACAACAACTAAACAATAACGTTGTTCGCATCCACTTTGTAGAGTCATCCTGCTGTTGTACCAAAGGATTATAAATGAAACAAATTACACCTGTTTTTTTCGCTTGCCTTTCTGCCCTCGCTCCCAATGCTTGGGCATATAACTCAGGCAGCTTTTCCTTTTCCATGGACAATGATGGAATTGTTGGTACCGACCAAAATTACACCAATGGTGTTTTCCTCGAATACAATTCTCCCTACATGTCGGATCTAACAGAATCAGCCCCAACACCAATTCGACAACTCAGTCGCTACTTACCGCTTGAAGAAGGAACAAAGCAAGGCTGGAGCTTAACACTGGGCCAACAAATGTGGACACCAGAAGACATCGAATCTGTTGAACCACCAGAAAATGAACGCCCGTATGCTGGCTTGTTATTTTTGGAAACCAGTGCCTATCAATACACCCCCACTTTTGTCGATAAGTTTAGCCTGATGCTTGGTGTTGTTGGGCCAAATTCATTTGCCGAACAAGGTCAGAAATTCATTCATGACATTGTTGGTTCCGATGAGCCAATGGGCTGGGATTACCAAATTGAAAACTCGCTAGTCTTCAACTTGGGCTATCAAGGCCATCGTCTACTTACCCGTAAGCAGGCTTATTGGCTTGATGATTACGATTTAAGTGGTGTAGGCAGAATAAACGTAGGTAACTATCAAAGTGAATTAGCCGTTGGGGGTGTGGCTCGTTGGGGTAAAGACTTGGCAGGCAACTTTGGCACTACCGGTTTTTCTGCAGGTAATTTCGTTGATATCGGTGTGCTATCCTCCAGCTCATCAGGGTACTTCCTGTTCACAGGTATTGAGGGCCGCTACCGTATCAATGATATAACCATCGAAGGTGACCGTCCGAGTGAAGTCCCTGATACCAAAGTTGAGCACTGGCAAGCAACGGCCGTCATTGGTGGGGTTTATTACCAACCTAAATGGGGGGTTAGCCTAAGCTTTGCAACGAATACTGCTGAATTTAAAGAAGCTAAGCATCGTTCAAACTCCAACGGTTCATTAGAGCTATTCTGGCGACTCTAACCACAGTATCACTTAACACACTCTCATTTAAATCTTTGGGTTACCCTGTCACCGGAAAAGCAAAAAGCACTGTTTTCACAGTGCTTTTTTATTAAAATTACGCGACAGATTGGACTAAAGCAGAGATACCCTGCTCTTCAAATGTCTGCTTTTCAGCCATCGCCGTGATCTCTTCAGGGCTGTAAACCGTCCCGTCATAAACAACAACCATACTGATATCACCCGACTTCAAGAATGTGGTTTCACCAAATTCAGTGTAACGTGTCGCACCAATACTGATAACAGCCTCTGACGGATATTCTGCACCTTCAAGGAAGCCAGCAATGTTTTCTGTCGGGCCAACATCTTGCTGGTTATTCATTCGGTCAACAATCCAATCCAGCAGCTTTTCATGGAAGTAGCTATAACCCACTACTGGACTATCTTCACCATAACGGGAAGTAGTCTCGCCACGTTTGTGGAAGCTCGCGATACGGAAATTATCCAGCTTGCCACCCTCACTAAGGTTATCTACCGTAATCACTTGAGATGAAATCCCTTTGGTATTCGGTCCCCAGTTTTTCTTCTCACTAATCTTCTTCGCATTCGGTTTGCGGATTGAACAGTCATTATAGGCAGCGAAGCCTTGTGGCTTGATCGCAACAACTTTGTTGTCCTGATATTCGATGTCACAAATCAGTGCGACTTCAGGTTCAATTTGCAGATTATCAGCATCATTAGGAGGAATAATTGCATCAGAAGACAATGGATAGGTTGATAAAAAACCAGCTTTATCTGATGGGACATAAAACGGAAAAATGGCTTTTGGCTGTACCGCCTCTTTCACTTCAACCGCTAAAAAATCTTTATCTTCACCAGCTTGTTCTAGGTGACCAGCAAAGTTACCTGCTACCCCAAAACCAATAACGTGCTTGTAAGTCATATACTGCAACTCTTTGTTATTACTCAACATCAGACAGCAGTATATCGTGCTACACCAACAATCACGAACAGTAGATGACAAGGGTTTGCATTAGATCAAAATTCTACTTTTTTCTCTCCAACCAATTGACCAAAGCAATAATTTCACAGACCAATATCACACAAAGCAATTTTTTGATTGGAATAACAAAAGAAAGTAATTAACATACCCGCTATAAAAACAATGTACATTAATGTGCAGGAAGTATGTTGAGTAATGATTCACCGTTAATCATCACTTGATGGTAACTCATTGACTACATTTAAAAAGAAGAATAAATGGATCTTATGAAGAATCAATTCACCCCAGTTGCGCTAGCACTCGCTTTTGCATTCACAGCACCAACTTTTGCCGAAGAACCACAGATCAGCACCAAAGTTCTTAATGGCGAAGAAGCCAATAAGCTATCAGAAGATTTGCTGTTACCTTGGCAAGCCGCTTTCCTCACAGAGCCACAACTAAATGACGGAACCTATATCACCTCAGGCTGTGGTGCTGTCGTCATCAGCGATCTGTGGGCCGTAACCGCTGCGCACTGTATTATACCAGAGATGAGTAACACGCTAATAGTAGGCACAAATGTTATCAAAAACAAAGCTCATAAAGCCGATGATATCGATGCAAAATACAAATTTACTATCACAGAAAAAATCACTCATTTTGGCTACAATGGCTTCTTTGATTTAAACCACGATATCGCTTTGTTGAAAGTGGATCGTTCAATGCTGGAAGTTGCTAAGCCAATCAAAATTGCCACTCAGGCAGAGCAAGAGGCCGCCAATAGCCAATTCGCCAATACTTGGAATGCTAGCGGATACTCCAAAGCCAATTTGATTGCATCTGGCTGGGGGTATATGGAACCTGATTTTGATCAACCGGATGAGTTGATGGTGGTCAAACTAGGCGGTATACCAATGAGTCAATGTGATTATGGGCAATACCCTCTCAGCAGCCAGTCTCACTTTGTCTGTGCAGACAGCAATACGCCTGATATTAAAAAGGATGTGTGTCGCGGCGATTCAGGCGGCCCACTTGTTTGGCAAGACACTTCAAAAATCAATGAGAGTGATTTTGGCCTTCGTGTAATTGGTGTCACAAGCAATGGCCCCTACTGCCACGAAAAAGAGGCAAACAACCCTGATGCTCAGCAAAATGGTCTATACACTGAGCTTGCCACTTATTATGACTGGATTGAATCGAGAACAGGCTTAGACCTCGCTTCACAAGCTACCCCAACCTTCAGCGTTGATCCATTTGAAAAAGTCAGTGATCCACAGACCAAAACAGGAACCAGTTCAGGTGGCTCAGGCGGAGGTAGCCTTCCACTATCTGGCCTAGTCGGCTTGGCTGCCCTTGCTCTGCTTCGCCGCAAATATAAATAATTAGTGAAGTAGCTAGAGCTTCATTGGCAATCGAGTAGGAGGAGGCCTCACGGCCTCCGTCCTCTCACACCACCGTACAAGCGTGGGTCGCATACGGCGGTTCCAAGGTATACTAACTATCGTTA